>PXDN01000304.1 GCA_003566375.1 Opitutia bacterium | reverse complement strand
GCTGTCTGTTTTTGCCGGACTATTTCAACTACCTCCTCTCGAGAGTTCAGGAAAACGAGATTTCGATTGTCAGCACCGGCCAGCTTTTGGATGTCAACTCGACCGGCCTCTCGCGGGAAACGCTCGATTATTTCGGCATTCCGGAAAGGTGGTTCACCGCGCCCGCCCTATCGCCCCGCCGCTTGGGCAAGGTTCGGGGGCTGCCCGGTTTGGAGGAGGTGGAGGTTGTCATGGTTCCCGGCCACGACACCTCCTGCGCGTATGACGCCATGCCCAGTCCGGACGGTTGCCGCGACTTGTTTCTCAGCAGCGGCACCTGGTCGCTGATCGGTTTCGAGTCCGACCGGCCCGTTCTCGGGGCGGAGGCTCTCGCCAATCAGGTTTCGAACGAGCGGCTCGGCAGCGGCCGTTTTCGTCCGATCAAGAATTGCCTCGGATTGTGGCTGCTGGAACAGACGATGGCCGTTTTCGGGAACCGGCCGCGGAACGGAGATGAATGGGCGGAACTGATTGCCGCCGCCGAAGCCCTGCCTCCGCCCGACCTGTTGCTGGACGTGACCGACCGCGCTTTCTTCAACCCGAAGTCGATGAAGGACGAGATCGACCAACACCTTGCCCGGCGCGGCGGGCGGGCGCCGCGGGATACCGCCGGTTACACCCGGCTTATCTGCGACTCTCTCGGCCAAGGGCATGGCGACGCCCTGCGCGTCTTTGAGCAAATGACCGGACGGAAATTTTCCCGCATCCTGATGTCGGGCGGCGGTTCGAGGAACCGGTTGCTCTGCCAGGCGACCGCCAACGCCGCCGGGGTGCCGGTGCACTCGTTGAATCTGGAGGGCACCGCGGTCGGAAACATCGCGAACCAGCTGGTTGCCATGGGCGCGGTGAAGGACCTCAACACCTTTCGGCAGAGCCTGGCGGCGGACTTGAAACCGGAGGTGTGGGAGCCGCGCGGCTGAGACTCAGGCGTAGGAACCGGTCATGGTGATGCCGAGTTCGCGCCGCCGCCTGTTCCGGTCTTTGGCCGCTTCCGCCTCGTATTTGCTTTCCCGATGCGCTTTGAGGGGATCGGCGGGTAGTCCGCGCTTTTCCCTCCAGGAGAGGAGGGCGGGGGTCACGTCAGTGTGGAAGGCCCGCTTGAGCAACTCCTCGGCATCGACGAGGCGCGATTTTTCCTGCAACCGGCGCAGGGCCTTGTGATCGACCAGCGAGGCTTTCGCGAACAGCTCCTGGGCCGTCATGACCGTTTGTATCATGGCCTCGATTTTCGGTTTCAGATTGTGGGACTGATCGACCATGTATTCAATTTCCGGAAACTTTCCGGTCTCGGCCGCGTGGGAGTGAATTTCGTGGAAGATGCGGAAAACCTGATACGGGTCGATCGAACCGAGGGTGAGGTCGTCATCGGCGTAGCGGCGGTCGTTGAAGTGAAACCCGCCGAGCATTCCCTCGTCGAGGAGGAACGCCACGATTTGCTCGATGTTCTGGGTTGGATAATGATGCCCGGTGTCCACCAAAACCCTGGCCCGCGGGCCCGCCTTTTTCGCGAGCAGGAAGGCCATCCCCCAGTCGGCGATGTCGGTTTGGTAAAAGGCGGGCTCAAACGGTTTGTACTCCACCAGGAGAATCTGGTCTTTGCCGAGACTTTGGTGGGCCTTTTTCAAGCACTCCTCGAAACGGCGTTTGCGGGTGCGAATGTTGTCCTGTCCGGGATAGTTGGTGCCGTCGGCAAACCAAAGAGTGACGACTTTGCTTTTCACCGCTTTGCCCAGCTGGATCGATTCCCTCACGTGGCTGAGGGCGGTTTCCCGCACCTTTGGGTCCGGGTTGCCGAAAGAGCCGTATTTGTAGCACTGGTCCTGAAACAGGTTGGGGTTGATGGAGCCGATGCGGACGCCGTGGCGCTTCGCCAGCTTGGCAACATCGGCCGGGTTTTCATCTGGCTTGAAATCCCACTGCACGTGGACGGCCACGGCCGGGCAGCAGCCGGTGAGCCGGTGAACCTGGCCGGCGTCGGCGAGCTTGTCGCCAAGATCAATGGCGGCGGCGTCCTGAAAATATTTTCCAAAGCGCGTGCCGGTGTCGGAGTAACCCCAGCTGGGCGTTTCGATTTGAAGGCCGTCGAGAGCGCGGACGACGGTGGTGATTTGAGACTTTTTCATCATGGTTTGGGTTGTTTTTCTGAATTGGGTTGAGTGGTGAAGGATGGTGCGGGAATCCGCCTCCGGGCAAACGTTCACGCCCCGCGGCGTCTCGATCCGGGCCTCGATCCCGCCTTTTCCGCGGCGGATGAGGACGCGGTTGTTGCCATGGGGAGTCGGCACTCCGCCTGGCGCGAAACCCAAGTCGCCCGGCCGCGGGGCAAAGACGAGATTTTCACGGCGCCTCCTCTCCGGCGATGACGACCTCCACGCCGGCGTCCCGCAGCATTTCGATTTGCGCGGGGGGCGTGGCCCGGTCGGTCACCACCATGTGGATTTCCTCCAGGCCGCAGAGGCGCGACATCGACTTGCGGCCGAATTTGGTGTGATCCAGGCAAAAAATGATTTTGCCGGCGGCCGCCAGCATGGCGCGCTGAATGCCGATGAGTAGGGCGTGGGAATTGAAAATGCCGTCTTCGCAAATGCCGCTGCCGCCCATGATCGCGATGTCGGCGTGGATTTCGGAGAACGCCCGTTCGGCCAGAGGGCCGACCAGCACGCCGAGGCGGGGATAAACGGTTCCCCCGGAGAGAAGCACCTCCACATGGGTGGAGGAGGAAAAGAGGTTCGCGACCGGCAGGGAATTGGTGAAAATCTGCGGTTGTTTGCGTTCGAGAAACACGGCCACCTGGTGAACCGTCGATCCCGAATCCAGAATCAGGCTTTGGCGGGTTCCCACGAGTTTCGCGCACTCCGCGGCGATGGCCTCCTTTTCCCGCACGTTGGCCGTGCTCAGCCGGTTGAAGGTGAATTCTTCCGCGCGGGGCACCGCGAGACGGGCCCCGCCGTGCGTGCGTTTGATCAGGCCCGAACTTTCCAGCGCCAGCAAATCCCGCCGCAGGGTGGAGACGGACGTTCCCGCCTCCCGCACCAGTTCCCCGAGCGAAGCGAATTCGGTCAGCCGCAAGTGGGCGGCGAGGCGCGCCCGGCGGGCTTCGGAATGCATGACCGTTTTCATTTATGAACGAAATTGAACGAAATTGAATTCTTTTGGCAATAAAAAAACATTTTCGTTTAAAATAATTGACAGGTTCGTTCACATGCCGCCATTTTGCTGGTGAATTTTCTTTTTTTAACCAGATGTCAGCGACCAAAACCATTCCGCACCGGGCCATCATTGAGCATCAGGTTCGCCAAGCGGTTTACAAGAGGTTGGGAAAAGCCCTTCCCCAGCGCGCCCTTGCCCCCAATCCCCTGGTGGTGAATATCAGCGCCCGCCATTGCCACCTCACGCGGGAAGCGACGGAACAGCTGTTTGGTCCGGGTTACGAGCTTCAGGTACTCAAGGATCTTTACCAGGACGGTCATTTCGCGGCCAAGGAAACGGTCACGTTGATCGGACCGCGCAGCCGGGTGATTTCAAACCTGCGCATACTCGGCCCCTGCCGTGACATCAACCAAGTCGAGCTGGCTTACACCGACTCCATTGCGCTTGGATTTGATATTCCGCTGCGCCTCTCCGGCAACATCCAGGATACGCCCGGTTGCATGCTGATGGGCCCGAACGGTTTTCTGGAGATGACGCACGGGGTGATCCGCGCCATGCGGCATGTTCACATGCATCCGGACGACGCCGCTTTTTACAATGTCCGCGGCGGGGACAACATGAGCCTGCGGGTGGGCGGGCCGTGCGGAGTCACGTTTGACAACGTTCTGGTGCGCGAGGATCCGGCGGTGAAACTGGAGGTTCACATCGACACCGATGAGGCCAACGCCTGCAACCTGGGGCCCGACACGTTTTGCGAACTGATTCGCTGATTTTTGATGGGAAAAACGACAACCACAACTCCCTAACCAAACAACAAACATGAATGAAGCATTAGGTATGGTGGAAACCAAAGGTTACGTTGGCAGCGTTGAGGCCAGCGACGCCATGGTGAAAGCCGCCAACGTCACCATCGTCCGCACCGTTCAAATCGGCGGGGGACTGATCACCGTTCTCGCCCGCGGCGATGTCGGCAGCATCAAAGCCGCCGTTGACGCGGGATCCGCCGCGGCCGCCCGGGTGGGGGAGCTTGTCAGCTCCCATGTCATCGCCCGGCCGCACGAAGATCTGCTCAAGGTCTTTATCAAGTAACCGGCTCCGCCGGATTCTCCGCAGTAAACACAGTTTAAACCTACAACTTTTATGTCACAACAAGCATTGGGAATGATCGAGGTGAAGGGATTTGCCACCCTCCTCGAAGCCAGCGACGCCGCCCTGAAGTCCGCCAACGTGGTTCTCGTCGGTTGGGAAAAAGTCGGCAGCGGCTACGTGACCGCGTTTTTCCGGGGGGATGTCGCCGCCGTGAAAGCGGCCACCGACTCCGGCGCCGCGGCCGCCGCGCAGATTGGGGAAGTCATCAGCGTGCAGGTGATACCGCGCCCGCACGAGGATCTTGCCGGTCTCGGCCCGTGGCTCTCCTGAGCCCGCCGGAGCTTTCTCCGTTTTCACCGTGAAAATTCTCGTCGCCAATCTCGGGTCCACTTCGCTCAAGCACAGCCTGTTTCGCTTTGCGGACAACGGTGCCGAGCTGCTGGCCCGTGGCGGCTTCGAGCGGGTCACCGATTATTCCGACGCCATCGACCGGTGCCTTGCCGAACTCCGGGAGCAGGGCCATGTCGGCAGTTTTGACGAGCTTTCCGCCGTGGCCTTCAAGACCATCATGGCCAAGGATTGCTGCGGCTGCGTGCGGATTGATGAGGAGGTGCTGGCGGCCATGGAGGCCTACGGACGGCTCGCCCCGGCGCACAATCCTCCCTACGTGCAAGGCATCCGCGCGTTCAGCCGGAAAATGCCCGGGGTGCCGATGATTGGGCTCTTCGAAACCGCGTTTTACCGGTGGGTCCCGGAATCTTTCCGCCGCTATCCGGTGCCGGACAGCTGGCGGGCGGCCGGGGTGGAGCGGTACGGTTTTCACGGCGCGAGCCACAAATACATCGCCGAACGTTCGGCTGAACTCCTCGACCGCCCCGACATCGCGGAGCGCGCCAGGCGCCTCTATGTCGATCCACCCAAGCCGGTGACGGGGAAGCCGCCCCTGCGGGTGATTTCCTGCCACCTCGGCGGCAGTTCCTCGGTTACCGGGCTGCTCGACGGGGTGGCCATTGGCAACAGTTTTGGCATGAGTCCCCAATCGGGCCTGCCGCAGAACAACCGCTCCGGGGATCTCGATCCTTTCGCCCTCCTGCACATCATGCGGGAGAAGAATCTGTCGATCAGTGAGGCCGAAAAAATCCTCGGCGGCGAATCCGGTCTCCAAGCGCTTTCCGGCGGTTTGAATGACATTCGCGACATCCGTGAAAAGGCCTTGGCGGGGGAGCCCCGCGCCCGGCTCGCCCTGGATGTGTTTGTCACGCAAATACGCCACTGGATTGGCTCCTTTCACCTTTCGCTCAATGGCATCGACGCCCTCGTCTTCACCGGGGGCATTGGGGAAAACAATCCATGGCTGCGCGCCGCGGTTTGCCGCGACCTCGATCAGCTGGGCATCGTTCCCGATGCCGAAGCCAACGAACAAATTCGCGGCCGGGAAGGGTGGGTCGGCGCTTCCGGTTCCAAGGCCGGGGTGTTGGTCATCCCGGCCAATGAGGAAATCGTCGTGGCGCGGGAGGCGCGCCGCCTGCTCAGCGCGCGCGCTGTTTCTTAACCTTCAACCTTTTTTCAGAATGCCCGTTTCAAAATCCAGATCCAAAGCAAAACAATCAAAATCCGTTACTACCATGGCTCAACAAGCAATAGGAATGTTGGAAACGCGCGGTCTCGTCGCCCTTGTCGAGGGGACCGACGCAATGCTCAAGGCCGCCAATGTCGAATTGGCCGGCCCGCTTAAACAGGTCGGAAACGCTCTCTGCACCGCTGTGGTTGTCGGCGATGTCGCCGCCGTCAAAGCGGCCACGGAGGCGGGTGTCCAGGCCGCGAAGGCCGTGGGCGGCGAAGTGGTCAGCGTGCATGTCATTGCCCGCCCCCATGCCGACGTCAACGAGGTGCTTCCGAAAAAAAGCGGGAAGTGATCCGTTATGTTTCTCGCACGGGTAGAGGGTTCGGTGGTGGCGACGAAAAAAGACGCTTCCCTGTCGGGACGGCGGCTTCTTCTCCTGCGGCCGCAACTGGTGGACGAACGAAATCCGGCCACCTTCCGGCAGGGCCAAAACACCATCGTGGCGGTTGACACCATCGGCGCCGGCGAAGGGGACATGGTTCTGTTTTCCCAAGGCAGCTCCGCGCGGTTGGCCGCCGACCTGGGGGATTGCCCCATCGACGCGGTGATCATTGGCATCGTGGACAGCGTGGATGTTTTGGGCAGACAAATCTTTTCCGCCCGAAGTCCGTGATCCCGCACGCGCTGAAAACCATGTCCGGCAACCCGCGCGCGCTCCGGCGCACCGGCTTTCCAACACGAACATCAACTCCCACGGGTCGTGAACAAAGAATTGATTGAAAACATAGTCGAAGAGGTTTTGAGGAGCATGGCGCCGCCCGCCTCCGCGCCGAACCGTCGCCAGGACGTCCCTCCCGCTGTTGCGAACCGCGGCGGGCCGGAGCCGGCGCGCGGTGGCGGAGGCCGGCGCTTCGGTGTTTTTGACGATGCCGCCGAGGCCTGTGAAGCCGCTCACCACGCTTTTGAGCAATTGCGGGAAAAGGGGCTGGAGGGGCGCCGCAAGGTTGTTGAGATTGTTAAAACCCTTTCCGCCGACAACGCGGAGGAATGGGGCCGGTTGGAACTGGAGGAAACCGGGATCGGGCGGCTCGATCACAAAATCGAAAAATTGAAAATTCTGCGCCTGGTGCCGGGCGTGGAGTTCATCCATCCCCTCGGCATGAGCGGTGACCAAGGCATCACCATGGAGGAGCACGCTCCGTTCGGCGTGATCGGCGCCGTGACGCCCTCCACCCACTCGATCCCGACGCTTGGCGGCAACGTGGTCAATGTCGCGGCGGCCGGCAACGCCATCGTGTTCAACCCGCACCCGGGCGCCGGCCGGTGCGCCGCCACGGCGGTTCGCGCTTTCAACGAAGCGATTTTCCGCGAACTCGGCATCGAAAACATCGCCTGCGTCGTGCGTAATCCGACCTTGGATACGTTCTCCGCCATCTGCGGTCACGAGCGCGTCCGCCTGCTTCTCGTCACCGGCGGCCCCGCCGTGGTCAAAGCGGCCATGGTGACCGGCAAACGGGCGATATGCGCCGGCCCCGGCAATCCGCCGGTTGTGGTCGATGAGTCCGCCAATATCGCGAAAGCGGCCGGGAACATCATCGATGGCGCGGCTTTCGATAACAATCTGCTCTGCATCGGCGAAAAGGAAATTTTCGTGCTCGACCGGGTGGCTGACCAGTTGATGGAGGCCATGGAGCGCCACGGAGGCAAGCGGCTCGACGGCCATCAGGTCGATCAGCTCACGCGGGCCGTTTTTTCCTTTCCCGAAGGGAAGGGGGCCGGATGCGCGGGCCCGGTTCTCAACCGCTCTCTCATCGGAAAAGATCCCTCCGTCCTGGCCCGCGAGGCCGGATTCGACGTTTCACCGGAAACCCGGCTGTTGTTCGGCGAAACCGACGCCGGCCATCCGTTTGTGCAAGAGGAGCAGATGATGCCGTTCATCCCGTTGACGCGGGTCCGCGACATCGACGAGGCCATCCGGCTGGCGAAACAGGCCGAGCACAACTACCGCCACACCGCGATCATCCACACCCGCAATGTTGACCACATGACGGCCATGGCGAGGGCGATGGACACCACCCTTTTTGTGAAAAACGGTCCCTCCATGGCCGGACTCGGGTTGGGCGGGGAGGGCTACCTCAGCTACTCCATCGCCACTCCGACCGGCGAAGGGGTGACCAATCCCAAAACCTTCACGCGGGTTCGGCGGTGCGTGATGGTTGACAACCTTCGCATCTACTGACCACTCCGCCGTCACCCAACATAAATCGAAATCCAAACCATCGACTTTTTCTCCTCATGATTCTCGCCCGCGTGGAAGGCAACGCCACCTCGACCCGAAAGCATCCAAGCTTCCGGGGCTGGAAATTACTGGTCTGCCAACCGGTTGATAAAGACGGCTCGCTCAACGGGTCGCCCGTTCTGGCCATCGACACGCAAGGGGCGGGTCGGGGAGACCATGTCGTTGTCTCGACCGACGGAAAGGCGGCGCGTTCCGCCGTCGGTGATCGGAAAAGCCCGGCCCGCCACATGATCGTGGCGGTCGTGGACGATGGAGGCGCCGGAGCCGGCAAAACAAGGAATTAGCCATGCGCATTGGAAACGTTATAGGACGCGTCACACTCAGCCAGACACTTCCCGGCATGCGGGGAGCCCGCTGGCTCGTTGTCAGCCCCATGAACCGGGAAACTTTGCAAAAGCTCCCCGGCGATCCCGGCATGAGCGATGATTACAGCGTCATCGTTTATGACGATCTTGGCGCCGGGCCGGGCGAACTGATCGGCTTCATTGAGGGACGCGAGGCCGCCTCGCCGTTCGATCCACCCATCCCGATCGACGCCATCAACGGCGCCATTCTCGACCAAGTTACCTACCGACCCGTTTTATGAGAAAAGTCATTACCGAAAAGGATGTTCGCGAAATGCGGGAAGAAGGCCGGGACCTCCGCGCCTTGCCGGGCGACGCCATTTTCACGCCTTCCGCCCGGGATTTCCTGCGCGGCCTGGACGCTCTTCCCGCCGGGGGCGGCTCCTCCGGCAACGGGACTTCCTCCGCCGCGGCCAACGCCCGGGATGGTGGAATCGAGCGCATCTTCAATTCGCCCGAGGCGCAACGGATCAAAGAGGAAATCTGTGACATTGGCCGGCGGCTCTGGACGCGCGAATACGTCGATGGAAACGGAGGCAACATTTCCTACCGGATCGGCGACAATCTCGCCCTCTGCACGCCCACCCTCGTTTCCAAGGGTTTCATGAAGCCCGAAGACATCTGCCTGGTCGATCTCGACGGCAACCAGAAGGCCGGTCAAAAAAAACGGACCAGCGAAATTCTCATGCACCTGCAGATCATGAAAGCGCAGCCGAAGGCGAAGGCGGTCGTGCACTGCCATCCGCCCCACGCCACCGGTTTCGCGGTGGCGGGGGTGAAGCCGCCCACTTGCATGATACCCGAGATCGAAGTCTTCATTGGCGAAGTGCCCATCGCTCCCTACATGACGCCGGGCACTCCCGACCTCGGCCGCCACATCGCGGGGTTGACCGAACACCACAACACCATCCTGATGGCCAATCACGGTGTCGTCGCTTGGAGCGGAACCGTCGAGGACGCCTATTTCAAAATGGAAATCGTCGAGGCTTACTGCAAAACCGTGCTCGTGGCGGCCCAGCTTGGACAACCGCTCAAGACCTTCAACACCAAACATCTCCAGGATCTTTTGGCCATTAAGAAGACTCTCGATATTCCGGACCGGCGTCACGGCCTTAAGGAGTGCGAGCTTTGCGACAACAATGAATGGCGGCCCGGAGTCGCCTGCCGGGTTCCGGCGCCGGAGGCCGGCTCCGGCGCAAATTCCCGATCAGGCAATTTCGAAACCGATGGCGCCGATCCCGGTGCCGAGGAAATCGTCCGCGCGGTGACCGACGCGGTCATGCGCCGGCTGAAACCCTGAGACAAACCGGCTTCAACCCGAAACCCATAACTGAATCATGAAAGTAACCATCATTGGCGGCGGCGGGCGCGTCGGTTCCTGCACGGCCTTTGCCCTTCAGTGCGGCGGCGTCGTATCCGAAATACTCTTACTCGACGCCAATGTCGAACTCGCCGAGGGAGAGGCGCTCGATCTCCTTCACGGCGCCTCCTTTTCCTCCGACCAGCGCATCCGCGCCGGCGGTTACGGGTGCGCGGCCGACAGCGACATGTTCATCATCACGGCCGGGCTCCGCCGCAAACCGGACGAGTCGCGCCTGGACCTGATCAACCGCAACGTGTCGCTATTCAACCAGATTCTCGATGACATTCGCCGGGAGGGTCCGCGGCCGGACGCCCTGGTTTTCGTCGTTTCCAATCCGGTTGACATTCTGACCCATTTGGCCGTGGAGCGCCTCGGTCTGCCGTGGAGGCAGGTCATCGGCCTTGGCACCCAGCTCGACACCGCCCGTTTCTCATCGCTGATCGCGGAGGAACTCGGGCTGGCCGCGACCCAGGTGAAAGCGCTCATTCTCGGCGAACACGGAGACTCGATGGTGCCCATCTGGTCGAGCGCTTCGGTTAACGGACTGCCCATTGAGGGGCTCCAGGAATTCACGCCGAATTTTCAAAACAAGGTTTTCACGCGCACCCGAGGGAGCGGCGCCGAGGTGATCAAGAAAAAAGGAGGCGCCGGCTGGGCGGTTGCCCTTGCGATCCGCGACACCGTGCACGCGGTCGCCCTCGACCAGCAGCGGTTGCAACCGGTCTCTTCCCTCCAGCAGGGCGCCTACGGCATCCGCAACGTTTGCCTCAGCGTTCCCACCATCGTGGGCCGGGCCGGAGTTCTCAAGCAGGTTGAAATCAAGCTTTGGCCCAAGGAACAACTTGGTTTGCAAACCTCCGCCCGCTCGCTCCTCGACACCATGGGCAAGGTGAAATAAGACGTCGGCCAATCCACTGTTGGTCCCGCCTCATCGACGGCGTGTCGAAAGGTTGGGGCGGGTGGAACTGGATGGATGATCCAAGCGCTTCTCCCGCCGGGGGAGGGACGGGAGAGCGGAATCAGTTTCGCGAGTGAGCTTCGTCCAAGACTTCGTTGTTCTCGACTTCCAGGAAAATGGTCCAGACCCGGGGTGGCTTGTTGAGCGGCGAGTCATGGTCCAAACCGACTTCAAAAAAGATACGGCGGATTTCTTCATGAGGGTGAAGCATCCAATCCAACATCTCCCTCATGGCCGGCTCGGCGATCATTTCCAAGATGGTTTCCTTCAACTGGGATTCCATTTCCATTTCATCCAAAAGCAGCTCCCGCATTGAGGGAGGAGCGGAAGCGGTTTTCAGAAGCAAGTCGGCGGCGAAGACGCTGAACTCGCGCAATTCTCCCGGAGTTTTTTTTCCCGGATCATCCCCCTGGGAAAAGGATTTTTCCAAAATCCCCACAAATTCCCGCACTTCCACCGCAACTTCATCGAGATCCTCCCCGTATTCGAGTTCCCCGATTTCATCCAACATGTTTGGGTGTTTGGCATAATGCTTCAGCACCTTTTGCAAGTCTTTGCAGGGAGGGCCTCCGCCGGTTTGTTCGGCGCGGTACATGGGAACGCCGTCTTCCCAATCGTCGTCATCGTCGTCCCAGTCGTCGTCGAAATCGTCCGGTTTCATCACTGCCAGAATGTATTCAAACCCGTCCTCGCCGCACTTCTGCCGGAGCAGGGCGACCACTTGTTCGGCCCGTTGGGGAGTGTCGTTGGGACCCTGAATGTAAAGCGGTTTGCCGTTGTGGCCGAAAGAAAACGTTTCGTCGCAATCCTCCGCCCGCACTCCTCCGAAGACGCGGGCGCCTTTTTTGTAATCAGCCGCGGGGGCGATCCCGAGTTCCTTGGCGTAGGCCACGGCTGACTCCACGAATTTGCGCCCCCAGGCCCCGCTTTTTTCCACGCGCCCATCGGGAAACATGCGGTTGGCGGCTGACTCCAATTCGCCCAACTCCATGGAATCAAACCAAGCGTCTTTCACCCCAAGGCAAAATCGGTCCACCAGGAAAAAACCGACATCGACCCGGTCGCCGCCGCGGGGACGGATCACCACCACGGGGCCGATCCCCTTATCGGCATCCTTATCATTATCCGTGCCGCCGAGGAGGTTTTGAGGTACCCACGTTTTGTGTTTTGCGCTCATGGAGGGATCATTTGTCGGAAAAGGAGGTGCTGCCAAACGCTTTTTTTTGCAATTCGCGCTTCCCGGTTCAAGCCGTGGCTGGCAAACCCGACTTTTCGGTCTGCAAACGCAGTTGCCCGCAGGCGGCATTGATGTCGTGTCCCTTTTCCCGCCGGATGGTTACGGAAATACCCCCGTCGCGCAGGATTTGCAAAAATCGGTTTTGCCGCGGAATGCCGGGCCGTTTCCACGGCAAGCCCTCGACCGTGTTGTAGGGGATCAGGTTCACATGGGCGTGCAGGTCGCGGGCGATTTCCACCAGTTTTTCGGCTTGGTCAAGGTTGTCATTGATTTCCTCGATCAGGATATACTCGAGGGTCAGCATCCGTCCGTGCCGCCGGGAAAATTCCCCGGCGGCGGGCAGCAGTTCCTCCAGCGGCCATTTGCGGTTGACCGGCATGATTTGCTCCCGGACCTCGTTGGAGGCGCCGTGCAGGCTGATGGCGAGGCGGAATTGGGCGCCGGTTTCCGCCAGTTTGCGGATTTGCGGCACCAGGCCGGAAGTCGAGACGGTGATCCGCCGGGCGCCGAAATGGAGGCCCCATTCGGCGTTGGCGATGGCCAGGGCGGCCATCAGGTTGTCGTAATTGGCCAGCGGTTCGCCCATGCCCATGACCACGATGTTGTCAAAGGAGGGGATCTCCGGGCGGGCCCGGGGCGTGCGCTCGTCTTCGAGGTGGCAAACCTGCAGCAGTTGCGCGACGATTTCGCCGGTTGACAGATTGCGCTTCCAGCCCTCCAACCCGGAGGCGCAAAATTTGCAGCCGTAGGCGCAGCCGACCTGGGTGGAGAGGCAGACGGTTTTGCGGGAATGGGTCAGCCCGACTCCCTCCTGGGGAGCGCGGATGATCACGGTTTCGATGAGGGCGCCGTCGCCGAGTTTCAGCAGCAACTTGTCGGTCACGTCACCCGCCCGCTTGGTCAATACCAGCGGAGCGGGGTTCAGATCAAACTCCGCCTCCAGCCATTGGCGGAGGGTTTTGGAAAGGTTGCTCATCTCCTCCCAGGAACCGACCCGTTTTTTGTAGAGCCACTCCATCACCTGTCGGGCGCGGAAAGGCTTTTCCCCGATTTCCGCCAACCGGGTGGTTAATGATTCCAGGGTTTCCCCGTGGATTGGTTTTTTTTGCGGAGTGAATTTCATCCCGTTTGCGTCTGAGCGGTTATACGGCGGCCCTCGAACCGCGTTTCCAGCTTTTCTCCTTCACGACCATCGGGGCGGTTTCGATTTCGACTCCGGAGACGGCCGGGTGGCGGCGGAGTTTCCGGTATTTCTCCGGGTGAATCCGCCAACTCAACGAGCGGGCCACATCCGCCACCGCGACATGGCCGCGTCCGGCGGGGAAAGCGATCCGGATCTGGGTTTCCCCAAAAGCGTTGTCGATGGTCCCGCGCAGTTTCCGCAGAAAATCGTCGCAGTCCTCCTCCGGAGCAAGCAGCCAGCAAACCGACTTGATTAAATTCGGCAGGGCGGCATCCAAGTCGCTTACACCGGAGGCGACGAGGCGGGGATCACCGCCGCGGTTGAGCATGTCTCCCTGAATAATAAACGGTTTGCCATCCTCCAGCAAATGCCCGCATTCGGCGAAGGTGTCGGCATACATGTTGATCTGGTGGCTTCCTTTTTTGGAAACCAGGTTGAAAAACGCCCAGGGCCGGTTGTCCCGTTTGGAGAGTCTTTTGGTGATGCCGGAGACCACTCCGCAGAAACGGAAGGCTTCCCGGTCGTCCAGTTCCTTCAGCTCCTCTTCGAGGCAACTGTTGATGGCTTCGGACAATCCGTCATAGACATCCATCGGGTGGCCGGAAACGTAAAACCCGAGCAGTTCCTTTTCGTGCTTGAGCATTTCGGCGGGCGAAAAGGAATGCTCTTTGACAAAAGCGGGCTCCAAATTGAGGCCGCCCGCCGCGCTCCCGCCGTTGGTGCCGTTGGCATCCTCCCCCGCGTCCATCAGATCGAAGAGCGACCCCTGGCCGACCGCCCGGTCGCGCTGGAGCGAGCTGGCCTGGCTGAGCATGCCGTCGAGGTTGGCCAGCAGCACCCCCCGGTTTATTTTGGTGAAATCGAACGCTCCGGAGCGTATCAGGCATTCCATGACGCGTTTGTTACAGGCTTTGGAGTCCACCCGGCTGACAAAATCCTCGAAATCCTGGAAAGGGCCGCCGCTCTCGCGTTCCTCAATGATTTTGCGCGAGGCGCTGTCGCCCACTCCCTTGATGGCGGCCATTCCGAAACGAATGGAGCCGTTCCCCTCCGACTTCTCATCCGCCGGGATTGGGGTGAAGGCCTCGCGCGACTCGTTGACATCCGGCCCGAGCACCTCGATGCCCATGGCCTGGCATTCGTCGATGAAGTGGGAAACCTTTTCGGCGTTGCCGAGTTCGGAGCTGAGCACGCCGGCCATGAACTGCACCGGGTAATTCGCCTTCAGGTATGCGGTGTGGTAGCTGATGACGGCATAGGCGGCGGAGTGGGATTTATTGAAACCGTAGCTGGCGAATTTGTTGAGCAAATCGAAAATCTCGTTGGCCTTTTTTTCCGAAATGCCGTGGCAGCGAGCGGCGCCCTCCACGAATTTCACCCGCTCGAGGGCCATCGCGTCGGCGTCCTTTTTGCCCATGGCCCGGCGCAGCATGTCGGCGCCGCCGAGGGTGTAGCCGGCGATGACCTTGGCGCACTCCATCACCTGTTCCTGGTACACGATGATGCCATGGGTTTCCCGCAGCACCGGTTCGAGAAGCGGGTGGGGGTACTCCACGCTGGAGGGATCTTTTTTCCCCCGCGCGTAGTCCGGGATGAAGGCCATCGGCCCCGGCCGGTAGAGCGCGAGAACGGCGTTGATGTCGTCGATGTTGGAGACACCGACCTGGCGGCAGGCGCTTTGCATGCCGGTGGATTCCAACTGGAAGACCCCGACCGTGCGGCCGGAGTTGAGCAGTTGGTAAGTCGCCGGATCATCGAGCGGAACAGCTTCGATGTCCAAATCCGGGTTGGCCGTGCGGTGGACGTTTTCCAAGGCGTCACTGATCACGGTGAGGGTTTTCAGGCCGAGGAAATCCATCTTCAGCAGGCCGAGCTTGGTCACCGCTCCCATGTCGAATTGCACGGTGACGTCGTTTTCCTGCATGGTGAGCGGGACAAATTCGTCCAGCGGCTGGTCGGTGATGATGATGCCGGCCGCGTGTTTGCCGGTGTTGCGCACGAGGCCCTCCAGCACCTTGCCCGACTCGATGATTTTTCTGGCGACCGGATTGCGTTCGATTTCCTCCCGCAGCTCGGCCGATTTGGCGATGGCGTCCTCCAGAGTGATATTGAGTTCGTCCGGAATCATTTTGGCCAACCGGTCGGCATCGGCGAAGGGGAGGTCGTTGACCCGCGCGACGTCGCGCACCACCATTTTCGCCCCCAAGGTGCCGTAGGTGATGATGTTGGCCACGCAATCCTTGCCGTATTTTTCCCGCACGTAGTCGATCACCTCGCCCCGCCGCCGCATGCAGAAGTCGATGTCGAAATCGGGGGGCGAAACGCGTTCGGGATTGAGAAAACGCTCAAAGAGAAGTTTGAACCGGATCGGGTCGAGATTGGTGATGGCGAGCAGGTAGGCAACGATGCAACCCGCCCCGGAGCCGCGCCCCGGGCCCACCGGCACTCCTTTCTCCCGCGCCCAGGCGATGAAATCCCACACCACCAAAAAATAGTCGATGAAGCCGGTGACTTCGATAATGGCCAGCTCGTAGGCCATGCGGACCACGATTTCCTCCTCGGTGGTCAGGCCGGTGTAGTCGGGCGGAGTCGGTTTTTCTCCTTCGGCCACCTTCAGCTTTTCCAACAAGGCCGCCACCGCCGGGCGGGCGGCGACTTCGGCATGGTCCACTTGGTAACGTTCGCGCAGCCCCTCGACGCACAGGTGGCGCAGGTAGGCGGACGGGGTCATTTTTCCGGTGATCTCGGGGGGCAGTTTGAAACGGGGATACCGCTCGGAACCCTTGGGGAAAGGGATGGCGAGATCACACATTTCGGCCACCAGCTGGGTGTCGAGTATCCAATCGGGGTGATCGCCGAAAATGGATTCCATTTCCTTCCGCGATTTCAGGTAAAATTCATGACCGGAAAATTTCATCCGGTTTTCCTCAGCCAATTTGGACCCGGTTTGGATGCAGAGCAACGCGTCGTGCGGGGAGGCGTCCTCCGCGTTGATGTAGTGAACATCGTTGGTGGCCAGAACCTTCAGGTTGAATTCCTCGGCCAGCTTGAGGAGGCCGGGAATGATTTGCCGTTGTTCGGGGATGCCGTGGTCCTGGATTTCGACAAAGAAAAAATCCCGTCCGAAAATGTCGATGAAGCGGGCGGTCATTTTGCGGGCATCGTCGTGGCGGCCCCGCAGCAGATATTGGGGGATGATGGCGGCGAGACAACCGGTGAAGCCGATCAAGCCGTCCGCGTATTGAGCCAGAGTTTCCAGATCGGCCCGCGGTTTGTAGTAAAATCCCTTCAGGTGGGCGTCGGAGACCAGTTTGAGCAGGTTTTGGTAGCCGGTCAGGTTGCGCGCCAGCAAGCCCATGTGGTAGTAACCCTTGCCTTCATCGGAGCGCCCTGTTTTGACCAGACGGGAATGCTCCGTGATGTAAATTTCGCACCCGATGAGCGGCTTGATGCCGTGTTTATTCGCCGCGTTGTAAAATTCGATGGCGCCGAAAAGGCTACCGTGATCGGTCAGCGCCAGCGCCTTCATGCCGAGCGCGGAGGTCCGTTCCATCAGCCGGTCGATGCGGCAGGCGCCGTCGAGCAAACTGTAGTCGGTGTGGACGTGAAGATGAACAAAATCCCGGTCAGCGGAAGCCATGCCCCCAAAGGAATCGGGACCGCCGCCGGAGGCAACGCATTTTCCATGTCATCGCCATCATCCGTCAGCATCGGAAAGAATCCGGTTTTTTGCGCCCTCCTTGGCCTTTTGGAAAATAATCCGTAACCTGTCGCCATGTTGGAATTAACCGGTCTTCACCATGTGACCGCGGTCACGGCCAATGCGGGAGAAAATTTCCGCTTTTACACCCGGACGCTGGGGCTGCGTCTCGTCAAAAAAACCGTCAATCAAGACGATGTTTCGGCCTACCACCTGTTTTATGCCGATGGACGCGGCTCGCCGGGGACCGACCTGACTTTTTTCGACTG
>PXDN01000178.1 GCA_003566375.1 Opitutia bacterium | reverse complement strand
TCCTGATGGCGTGAAAGTTGCGGCTTCAGTTTCCGGGGGCGATTTACCATCCTCCTACGCCAAAGGCTTCGGCGGGACATGTGTGATCAATCGCGGGAATTCTCGCGCCAATGAATGTGTTTGAGACCAACGGCGCGAATACGCGTTTCTTGGACTGCCTTGATGAGGCTTGTGAGAAAACCGGCTGCAGGATCCACGCCTGGAGTGTCATGACCAACATTTTCAAAAGACCATGGGTTGCTTGAAGCGGCTCTTGCATCAGAGCAACTGGAAGACGGCGACGCCAGGGAAACAGCGTGGGAGCTGATGGTGTCGGAGTGTCTTCAGGTTTTGGAAAAAAATGATAAGGCCCTGTACGCAGGGGCCAAGTCAGCGACTTGGAGGTTTTGTTAGTATTTTTCTGTTTATAAGGACATGAAAAAGCCCGTAAATTGTTTGCTTTACGGGCTTTCTGAAATTGGTGCGGGTGGACGGAATCGAACCGACGTAGCCAGCTTGGAAGGCTGGAGTTTTACCACTAAACTACACCCGCGAAAAATGCAGTTTCGGACGCTGCCGAGGGAAAGGCGTGGAGTATCAGCGTCAAGGAACCGTTTTTTCAATCTTTTTTTATCAAAAAGCGCGTTTGAGGCATTGCCGACTTCTTGCGGGTCCCTTTTCTTGGAGGTATGGCCTTCATATCCGCAACTTCCCACGCAGAACCACCTTCCTTCGGCAGGAAGAAAAAACTGAGTTTCATGGAATCCCAAGCTTTGGCCAAGCAGCGCGGTTACGAAAAAAAGGCCAAAAAATACCGGGTTAAACTGGGCGACCTCGCGGTGTTCACCCAGCAACTCGCTTCCATGCTCCAAGCCGGCCTGCCTCTCATTTCCGCTTTGGAAGCCTTGTTGGAGCAGATTCAGGATCCGGTTTTCCGCATCATCGTCAGGGACGTGCGCAACGAAATCGCCGCCGGTTCTTCCTTTAACGCCGCCCTCCGCCAATTTCCCCGCGCGTTTCCCCCGTTGTTTGTCTCCATGGTGGAGGCGGGGGAGGCGAGCGGCAGCATGGCGCCCATTTTGGAAAAAGTGGCCAGCTATTTTGAAAGCAGTCTCAAGCTGGTAAAAAAAGTGAAGTCGGCGCTGACCTATCCGATTGCCGTGATCGGCCTGGCGGTCATCCTGGTTAATGTTCTGTTGATTTTCGTGATTCCCGTATTCGGGGAAATGTTCGCCGATTTTGGCAGCGAGTTGCCCACTCCGACCCTCATGCTGATCGCGTTGAGCGATTTCGTGAAGAGCTACATTCTTTTCATCGTGCTCGGTGCTTTCGTGTTCTACAAGTTGTTGCAAAAATTCGTCGAGACGCCGGGCGGACGGAGAATCAAGGACCGGTTTTTGTTGAAAGTGCCGATCGTTGGCGAGTTGCGGCGGAAAATATCCCTCTCCCGATTTTGCCGCACTTATGCGATTTTGCTGAAGAGCGGGGTGCCGATTTTGCAAACCCTGGAAATTTGCGCTTCCGCCAGCGACAACACCTACCTCGAATCGGCCTGCTCGGATATTGCCAAACACATCAGCCAGGGCGGGCAGGTTTCGGATGTTTTGGCGAACAATGACTATTTTCCTCCCATGATGCGCCACATGGCCAGAGCCGGAGAGCAAACCGGCAATGTGGATGGCATGATGACGAAGGTTTCCGATTTTTACGACACCGAAATCGACGCCATCGTGGCCGCGCTGACATCGTTGATGGAGCCGGCTTTGATCGTCTTTTTGGGCGTGATCATCGGCGGCATTGTCATGTGCATGTTCCTGCCGATCTTCCAACTCGGCCAAGTCGTCGGGGGCTGAGGACCCAAGGGCGCTTTCGCCCCACCGCTTCATCCACCCGCGCCTCTCCCGCGCCGAATCTTCACCGCGCGGGAGCCGCGTCAGCGCCGGGACTTGGCGGTCCCGCCGGATTCGGCTTTTCCGGCCGCCCAGCGAATGCCGCCCAGCAGGTGTTGTAAAAACCCGGGTTCGGCAAAACTTTCATTGGTGTGGCCCCCGCCGGTATACCAGGCGCGCCCGCCATCGTAATCATGATACCAGGCGATCGGGTGGTCCCCTTGCATTTGGCTGCCTTCAAAGGTTTCCGGATCAAGCGCGAGGAGAATGTTGACGTTCGGGCGCGGATTTTCCCGGAAGTTGTACCACTCGTCACTCCGCACCCAGCGTCCGTCGGGGAGGTGGGCGGTGGAGGGATGGCGCCGGTTTTCCACCTCGATTTCGGCCTGTTGGATACGGGGATGGTTTTTAAAATAGGCGCCGACCAGTTTGCCGTACCACGGCCAGTCATACTCGGTGTCGGCGGCGGAGTGAATGCCGACATACCCGCCGCCGGCGCGGATGAATGCCTTGAACGCTTTCCGCTGCTTTTCATCAAACAGGGTGCCGGTGGTGTTGAGAAACACGACCGCCCGGTAGCGTTTCAGGTTTTCCGGGGTGAAATCAGCGGAATCCTCCGAGGCGTCCACCCGAAACCCGTGTTCACGGCCGAGTTGCTTGACCGCTTCGATGCCGGTTGGAATCGAGCCATGCCGGAACCCGGCGGTGCGGGAGAAGACCAGAATGCCCCATTCATCCCCGGCGTGGAGATCGAAGGGGGTCAAACTGGAAAGCAGGAAGACGGGAAAAACTCCCCGAATGAAAAAACTGCGAAGAAGGTGAAGGGAATGCCGTTTGGTCATGATTGATATTTATGGCGAATGCGGTTGAAAAGACAAGCACTGCGCTCGGCCTCCGACCGGTATCCTTCCGATCCGCCCTTCGGGCCCGACAATCCCGTTCCGCGAAAACCGCAACCGTTGCCCGTTTACCGTTGTTGGCTCAAAATGGAAAGGCATCCCGCGCCCGCCGCGCACAAGACGCCAAGACGCGAACATGTCCGATTGAATGAAGGGGTAAAAGGAGTTGTGGACACAGCGGTGAAAGTCCATTCTGCGACGGTCGCCGGAATAGTGACCATGATGCCTGCCATGAAAACAACACGACTTAACTTTGCGCGGGGCCTTCGGGCGGCGGTGGCCGGGTGTTTGCTCGGGGGCGGGGCCTTTTTCACGACCGGCTGCATGACGAAGGGGCCGATTTACATGCGGGAGACCTCGCTGAACATCCCGGTGACTTACGAGACGGGACGGCGGGCGGACCGCATCCGGGTGAGCCGTCCGTTCTGGACGGGCCCGGAAACGTTCGGGTGGCTGGAGGCGCACTACTTTCTGGACCGTGGCAGCAAGCCCGGCGGTCGGGTCGGATCGGTGATCTGGCTGGTGGAATACGAAGAGGCGACGGGAGAACGGGGCGAGACGCGGTATTGGACGACCGACCGGGAATGGCAGATTTACCTTGAGGAAATCCGTTACAGCGAGGGCCGGTTCGTCCGCATCCCCGGTCGCCACCAGAGCGATGTGATCGAGAAGGACCGTTTCTACAGGATCAGCCCTGGCAACAACATCCGCAACAGCGAAGAGACCGGAATGCATGTTCCACTGGATTATGCGCATGGCATTCATGGTTCGGTTCAATTTTTTTACTATGTGGATGGGATTGAAGAAAAAGCCGACGGCGTCCGGGCCGTTTCAAGGGTTGGTCATGAGTTCAGGCTTTATGATTTGTCAGCGCATGAATTCCTGGATCGTGCGGAGGTGAGGGATGATCGTTTGTCAGCAAGGAGTGATCGGCTGTCGCCTGTAAACACCTTGGAAGGCCGACTGCTTGACCCCGAAACAATCTTTTTGTGCCGTGAGTATCGGGAGCGCGACGGAGAAGGGAAGTTGACCGGTCACCGCGTGTTTGAGTTTTTCGAAATTCGGATCCCGGAGCGGAAGTTGATTCCCCGCGGGAGTGTCCGGCAGGAGATGACCGGTTATCTCGGTTGGGACGTTTCTCCGGATGGTACCCGCTTCGCGCTCGGGGCGGTATCTTTCGATTCACCCGATGTGGAAAAACGCCGGGGCCTCACCATGGTCTGGGACCGGCGGGAGGATGCCTCCGAAGAAGGTGGCGTTGCGTGGGAACCGCGGGAGCCGTTGCCTTTCGGAATCGATCCGGTTTTTTCTCCCGAAGGCAAGCGTCTGGCGGTGAAAACGGCCGGGACAGGGCACCGCAGGCCTCCGGACGACAACAATTATTTTCTCGATCCCAAC
>PXDN01000002.1 GCA_003566375.1 Opitutia bacterium | reverse complement strand
GACACAGAACTTGCCAAACGGGCGGCCGCTGGAGTGGAGGTGGTGCGCGGCCAAGTCGTTTCGTTTCTCGCCGGCTTCGGCAACGTGGCCAGCGAGTGGAAACCCGACCGCACCCGCGTCACCCGGGCCGACCGCCTGATCAGCGAGGCGGTCTGCTCGTTTTTGCGGAAACGGTTTCCGGAGGACGACGTGTTCAGCGAGGAGATGGCTTCCGAGGGCGGACCGTGGCCCCGCGCGGGGCGCCACACCTGGGTGTTGGACCCGATCGACGGCACCAACAACTACGCCACCGGGTTTCCCCATTGCGCCATTTCGCTCGGGCTGCTGCGCGACGGGTTTCCCATCCACGGCATCATTTACGACCACGCCCGCCGCACCCTCTTTCACGGCGGCCCCGGCGCCGGCCTGTTTGCCAACGGCAGCCCCCTGCCCCGACCAACCGCCGACCAGGCGCTCGGTTTCATCGGATTGCACAGCGCCTCCGGGCAGCCCCGCGCGGAGGAGTTGGGCGGCGTGCTCAACGCGTGGAAAATCCGCGCCCTCGGCAGCGCCGCCCTGCACTTGGCCTACACCGCCACGGGGTTTCTGCGCGGGGCGGTCGATTACAAAACCCGCGTGTGGGACATCGCCGCCGCCTGCGCCTTGTGCGATACCGCCGGAATCGAAATCCGCTTCTTGGACGGTTCTCCGTTTCCCTTGCGGGAATTCAGCCCGGA
Source organism: Opitutia bacterium (assembly GCA_003566375.1). Classification (GTDB taxonomy): domain Bacteria; phylum Verrucomicrobiota; class Verrucomicrobiia; order Opitutales; family T3Sed10-336; genus T3Sed10-336. Next base: position 3,494 of record PXDN01000002.1, on the reverse strand, counting down.
CATGCCGCGCGTGCGCTACTGCGCCGGCCCGCCCGAAGTCGCCCGCGAGCTGGAATCCCTGTTGCGCAACGCGGGGTGATTATCGCCCTGATTTGCGGCATCGGCGCGAAAATCGAACGTGGCCACACGAACTGCCGACCAAAGGTCTGGCAGCTACCGATTCGTGGCAGGGGACGCAAAATCGACCATTGCCACGCCAACTGCCGACCAAAGGTCTGGCAGCTACAAAATTTGCGGTAGCGGGAAGTAAAATCGAACGTGGCCACACGCACTGCCGACCAAAGGTCTGGCAGCTGCCGAATTTGCGCCAGGGGACGCAAATCGAACATTGTCACGGCGGCCCGATCGGTTTTCATCATTGGTTTCACCATGTCACCACTCCGCATTCCACTCGCTCTGCTAATGGCCACTCTCCCGCTTTCCACCACCTCCACGCCCGCCGCCGAATCCTCCGGGGTGGACTTCACCGTTTTCGAGGCCAGCGGCGGCTGGTGCTGGTTCCAGGATCCCCGCGCGCTGCTCGATGACGAGTGGCTGGTTTTCGGCAGCGTGGACGGGGTCAGCGGCGACGTGCGCGTGACCAGCCACCACCTGGCGACCGGCAAGACCTCCTCCTTCACCGTTTACGACGAGTTGCAAACCGACTGGGACCGCAACGACCACCTCACCCCCGCCCTGCTGCGCCGCAAAGACGGCCGGTTCCTCGTGGTTTACTCGCGGCACGGGCGGGACCGCTGGAGCCGCTGGCGGGTCTCCGAACCCAACGACCCGACCCGTTGGAGCGAAGAGCGCCGCCACGACGTGATCGACGGCCAGACCGACACCGGCGAACGCGAGGACACCACCTACTCCAACCTCTACCGCATGGACGGCGGCCGGGTGATTTACAATTTCCACCGCGGACGCGGGTTCGACGCCAATTTTCAAATCACCCGCGACGAGGGGGACACTTGGGAATTCGGAGGCCGGTTATTCAACACCGGGGATTCCCGCCAACGCCCCTACCTCCGCTACGCGGGTGACGGCCGGGACACCGTCCATTTCTCCACCACCGAAGCCCATCCCCGCAATTACGCCAACAGCATTTATCACGGCTTCATCCGCGACGGCCGGGTCCACCGCTCCGACGGCTCGGAGGTCGGCCCCCTGCACCGCGACCACACCACCGGCTGGAACCCGGTTGATTTCACGCTCGTTTACCAAGGCGGCCCGGAAAACGTGGCGTGGACCAGCGACATCCGGCTCGATCCGGAGGGACGGCCCCGGCTCACCTTTTCGGTAACAAAGGATCCCGTTTTGCACGGCGGCGAGGGAATGGACCAGCGCTTCCACTTCGCCCGCTGGGACGGAGAACGCTGGCGGGAGCGGGAGATTGCTTACGCCGGCACCCGGCTTTATCACGGCGAAAACGAATACACCGGCCTCGCCACCCTCGATCCGGTCAACCCCAACCGGCTTTACATCGCCACCAACGCCCACCCGGTGACCGGCGAACCGATCCTCGTCAACGGCGAACGGCGGCGGGAATTGTTTCAAGGCGACACCGCCGACGACGGTGAAAGCTGGCGCTGGACGCCGCTGACCCGAAACTCCCCGGTGGACAATCTCCGCCCGGTGGCCGTCACCGGGGGCGGGCGCACCGCGCTTCTCTGGATGCGCGGCGAATACCGCCGTTTTCTCGAATACGAGACCCAAATCGTCGGGTTTTTCACCGACGCGGAAACCCCGTGACGCGGACGGGATCGGGGAACTTCGGCCAACCCGGGTGGTTGTCTCAACCGCCGCCGGGCGGGACACCGGCCAACAGCTCAGGCAGGGAACACAGGGTATGTCCGCTTCCCCGCAATTCCCCGATCAACCCGTCCAACTCGCGGTAAAACTTTTCCTTTCGCCCGGGTCCCGCGCCGACATGGGTGAGCAACAGGAAGCCGTCCAACCCGTCCGGTTCGGCGGCCAACCGGTTGAGAATGCTTTGCCGGATCACGGCGTTGGAACGGTAATTCGGGGCGTTGTCTTCCGTGTAATCGGCATGGGAAAGCGTTCCCGGAGTGTACGAACAAAGGGGATACCCTTCTTCCCGCGCCCAGGCGGCGACTTCCCGGTTGTGCCATTCATAAGGCGGAATCCACCACGAAACCGCGTCCTCCGGAACTCCGATTCCGGCCAGCTCCCGCAAATTCGCCCGCAGGTCTTCGACAAACGCTTCGCGCGAAACCAGGGTGCGGTTCCGATCCTCCCACGCGCAATACAGCAGATGCCCGTCCGAATGAGGCCCGACGTAATGCCCGGATGCCGCGGCCCGGCGGGCCACCCCCCGAAAATCCGGATGCCGCAAAAATCCACCGGTAAAGAAAAACGCCCCGGGTACGTCCCGCCGTTCCAGTGTATCCAAAATAGCCATCCCACCCTCGCCGAAATCGCCTCCGGTGAAAACCAGGGAAAGCGCCCGCCGCCCCCTTGGGCCGCGAACCAAACAACCGTGTTGCCACTCAGCCGGTTTTTCCATGCCCCTGAGAATCCCGGCAAACCGGCTCCCCGGCAACCACAATGCCCGCCCCGCGCTCGATGGCGGCATGCCCGCCGGTTAGCGGCTCAAACCCCGCCGGCTTCCACTTGGGTTTTGAGCGGGGTGAGTCGCATGGAAAAGGTGCCCGCCCACCTTACTTTTCCGCCACCGGCGGCATGTCCCCGTGGATTGGGTTTCTCCGTTTTTCACGCAGCATCCGGCGCAATCCGTCGCCGGGGGACAGCAGCCAGGCCAGCGCGAACAACCCGCAGCCGGCCACCACCATGGCCGGAGCCATCGAGGAATCGAGAACGATGGCGAGCTGAATCCCCGCCAGCGAAGAGACCGCCGCGTGAGCCATGGTCAAAATCAGGCGGATGCCCAGGCGTTGGGACAGAAGGGACGCGGTCGCGCCGGGCAGAATCAGCATCGCGATCACCAGGATCGCCCCCACCGATTCAAAGGCGCTGACCACCACCACCGACAGGCCCGCCATCAGCGCGTAGTGCATCAGGCGCGCGTTGATTCCCAGCGAGGTGGACAACGCCGGATCAAACGAGGAAACCAGCAACTCCTTGTAAAAGACCGCGATCAATCCGACCGTGAGCAGCGTGATGGCCGCCATGCGGACCACCGACAGCGGCCCGAGCGTCAGCCCGGCGATTTCAACAAAGGGATACTCATACGGCACGTAGCCGATTTCCCCAAACAACACACAATCCGCGTCGAGGTCGATGGTGCTGGTGTACAAACTGATCAGGATAACCCCGATGGCGAACAGACAGGAAAAGGTGATGCCGATGGCGGCGTCCTGCTTGATCCTGGATTTGCCGTGGATCATCTCGATCATGACCGTGGTCAAAATTCCCGCCCCCAGCGCGCCGAGAAACAACGGCAGGGATCCGCGGCTTTGCGAGACCAGGAACGCGATGGCGATGCCGGGCAAAACGCTGTGACTGATGGCATCCCCGACCAGGGCCATTCGGCG
>PXDN01000046.1 GCA_003566375.1 Opitutia bacterium | reverse complement strand
TCGATGGTCTCAAAAGACACCGGATCCATGAAAACGTGCATGTCCCGGTCCATGTAGCTGAATTCGAGCTTCTTGGTCTCGGTGGTGAGCACCTCCACCGACTCGGTGCTGGAGAAGCGCACGTTGCTGCTGCGGCCGCTGCGGAGGTTGCGCAGGGAGGCTTGCACAAACGCGCGCAGATTGCCCGGCGTGCGGTGTTGGGTGTCGAGAACGAGATGCGGCTCGTTATTGTAGGTGATGACGTTGCCTTTGCGGATATCGTTGGCTTGCGGCATGGTTTTGTATGTTGGCGTGAAGTATGGAAACCGCCTCTTTTCGCAGGACGCCCGCCTCCTGTCAACGATTTGGCGGGACCTTCTCCACCGCCAACCCACCACCGCACGCTTCTCTTGGATGTCCCCGCCGCCACGCGACGAACTTCTTACAACACCGCCTTCCGTCCATTTATGGGAGCGCCAGCCTTCAGGCGGCGAAACGAGCCCCCGGCGCAACAGCTTGCACAACGCAATGTCGCCCACTGAAGTGGGGCGCTCCTTCTTGCAAACCGCCACCGCGCCGCCACCCGCGCGGTTGACAGTGGTCTAGGTTGCGTGAAACATCTGCCCCGCCATGAGTAATCAGGACATTGCGCAACTGGTGCGGGGTTTGGCGGAAAGCGCGCGCACGGCTTCCTTCCAACTCGCCACCGCCTCGACGGAGGACAAAAACCGGGCCTTGGAGCGGGTCGCCGCCTTGTTGGTGGAATCCGGGGCCGACATTCTGCGCGCAAACGAACGGGATCTGGCCGAGGGCCGGGAGAACGGTTTGAGCGACGCGTTGCTCGACCGTTTGAAAATCGACGACAAGCGTCTCGAAGGCATCGCGGCGGGTGTTCGCGAAGTGGTCGCCCTCCCCGATCCGGTCGGGGAAGTCATCGAAGCCTTCACCCGCCCCAACGGCATCCGCATCGAGCGTCGGCGCGTGCCAATGGGGGTGGTCGGCATCATCTATGAATCGCGCCCCAACGTGACGATTGATTGCGCGGTCCTCTGCCTGAAATCCGGGAACGCCAGCTTGTTGCGCGGAGGCAAAGAAGCTTTTCACACCAACGGCGCCCTCGCCAACGTTCTCGCCCGCGCCCTCAAAGAGACCGGGTTTCCCGAGGGATCGGTGCAACTGATTCCCACCACCGACCGCGAGGCGCTCAACGCCATGCTCAAGCTCGACGGGCTGATCCAATGTATTATCCCACGGGGCGGCGAGGGCCTGATCCGGTTTGTCACCGAAAATTCCCACGTTCCGGTGATCAAGCACTACAAGGGCGTCTGCAACCTTTACCTCGACCGGGCGGCCGATCCGGCCATGGCCGAGGCGATCGCCGTCAATGCGAAATGCCAGCGCCCGGGCGTTTGCAACGCCATTGAAAATCTCTGCGTGGACCGGGAAGTGGCCGCCAAGCTCTTGCCCCCGGTCGCCCGCGCCCTGCGGGAAAAGGGCGTCGAGCTGCGCGTGGACCGGGAGGCCGGAGACATCCTGCGGGAAACCGCCCCGGATCTCCCCACCACCCCGGCCAAGGATTCGGACTGGACCGAGGAATACCTCGACCTGATTCTCGCCGTCACCGTGGTGGACGGCGTGGACGGGGCCGTGGAATGGATCAACCGTCACGGGAGCGGCCACAGTGACGCCATCGTCACCACGGATGAAACCGCCGCCCAAACTTTCCTCTCCGGCGTGGACGCGGCGGCGGTCTATTGGAACGCCAGCACCCGCTTCACCGACGGCTATGAATTCGGGCTCGGAGCCGAAATCGGCATTTCCACGGACAAACTGCACGCGCGCGGCCCGATGGGGCTGCGGGAGTTGTGCAGTTACAAATACGTCATCACCGGCACCGGCCAAATCCGCGGGTGAACCGGTCCATTTCTCCACGCGTTCCCTCCCGCATGACGAAAGCGCTTTTCATCCTCCGCCCCGAAACCCGCGACCTGATTTTCGGGGAGGAGGAACGGGCGGCGGTTTCCGAAATGGTTGAGGTGATCGGGCCTCCGCTCTCGGCCGAAGAAGCCGTCGCCCGCCCGGATTTGTTGCGGGAAGTCGAGGTAATCCTCTCCGGATGGGGCGCCCCGCTCATGGATGAAACGTTTCTGGCCGCCGCCCCGAACCTGCGGGCGGTTTTTTACGGCTCGGGTTCGGTGCGGGATTTTGTCACCGAAGCGTTCTGGGGCCGCGGGATTGTTCTCTCCAACGCCTACGCGGCCAACGCCGTTCCGGTTTCCGAATACGTGACCGGGGCGATCCTCCTGTCGCTTAAACACGTCTGGCGGCACATGCTGGCCCGGCGCGGCCTGTGCGAAGCGCCGCCGCGCGACCAATCCCCCGGCGCCTTCCGCAGCACCGTCGGTTTGATCTCCCATGGCATGATCGCCCGCATGGTGCGGGAACGGCTGCTCGCGCACGACCTGGAAATCCTGGTCCACGACCCGTATCTGACCCCGGAAGAAGCGGAGGAGCACCGCGTGCGCCCCGTTGGCCTGGAGGAACTGTTTGCCAGCGCCGACGTGGTCAGCCTGCACACGCCGTTGCTCGACGAAACCCGCGGCCTGCTGCGCAAAACCCATTTCGAGCGCATGAAACCGTGGTCCACGTTCATCAACACCGCCCGCGGCGCGGTGGTCAACGAGGCCGAAATGATCGACGTGCTGCGCGCGCGGCCTGACATCCAAGCGGTTCTCGACGTGACCTGGCCGGAACCTCCCGAACCGGATTCCCCCCTTTATCAGCTGGAGAACGTGGTGATGACCCCGCACATCGCCGGCTCCGTGAACCGCGAATGCCGCCGCATGGGCCAATACATGGTGGACGAACTCCGCCGCCACCTCCGCGGCGAACCGCTCCTCTGGCAGCTCACCCGCCAACGCGCCGCCGTCCTCGCTTGAACGGCGATCCAGCCAAAACGCCGGCCAACGGACGGTCTCGTGAAACGCGCCCGCGCGGATCCCGCCGCCCGGCATTTCCCCGCGTGTTGCCCGCCCCGCCATCGGTGCGGACTCCGGGGGGTGTTAAGCAAAGTGGAAGCGGCATCCTGCCGCTTGTTTCATGGCAAAGCGGCTGGCCTCCGACAAGCTCAGCCGTGCCGAAGCCACTTCCACTTCCCCGCGGAATGAATCATACCCGAATCCGGGCGGTTCCGGTTTCGACCTTTTCATTTTTCAACGCATGGGTAGCGTGAATCTTTTCCCGAATGACGCGACCGGCCCATCAGGATTTTTGGCAAAGGCTTCTCGACCGATTGCAACATGGCACGGTCCGGGACCGGTTGCGCCTGCGCCCGGAGATCGAACGGCGCCTGCGCGCGGGTCAACCGCCGGAGGGTGGCGCGGTGCGGCGGCTGGAGGAAGCGGTCTCCCGCTCGGAGGAAATCGTGCGCAAACGCCGCAAATCGATCCCCCGCGTCACCTACCCGCCGGAATTGCCGGTCAGCCAACGGCGGGAGGAAATCCTCGACCTAGTCCGGCGCCACCCGGTGATTATCCTGTCGGGGGAAACCGGGTCGGGCAAAACCACCCAGTTGCCCAAGATGTGCCTGGAGGCCGGTTTGGGAGCGGCGGGGAAAATCGCCTGCACCCAGCCCCGCCGCGTCGCCGCCCTCTCGGTCTCCCGCCGCATCGCCGAGGAGTTGAACGTGACCTGGGGCCAGGAGGTCGGTTGCCGCATCCGTTTCACCGACCAATCCTCGCCCCGCTCGCTGATCAAGATGCTGACCGACGGCATGCTGCTGGCGGAAATCCAGGGCGACCGCGACTTGTCCGAATACGATACCGTCATCATAGACGAGGCCCACGAGCGCAGTCTGAACATTGATTTTCTCCTCGGTTACCTGCACCGGCTCCGCGCCCGGCGCCCCGATCTGAAAATCCTCATTACCTCCGCCACCATCGACACGGAGAAATTTTCAGCCGCCTTCGACGGCGCCCCGGTGATCGAAGTTTCCGGCCGGATGTTTCCGGTGGAGGTCCGCCACCAACCGCTCGACCAGTTCCTGGAGGAGGAGGGCGAAGTGACCCACATTGAGGCGGCGGCCGCGGCGGCGGAAGAACTCGTCCGCGAATACCGGGACGGCGGCCTGCTGATTTTCATGCCGGGGGAACGGGACATCCGCGAAACCAAGGAACTGCTGGAAGGCCGGTCGCTCCCGCATTGCGAAGTGCTGCCGTTGTTCGGGCGGTTGACCCAGGGGGA
>PXDN01000384.1 GCA_003566375.1 Opitutia bacterium | reverse complement strand
TTCATCGACCGGGGTGTCCCGAGAGGTGTCGATGCGGACCCCGGGATGGGTGGAAAACGAAATCACGTAGTCGCCGCTGCCGTTGGAGGCGAACCCGCCGGTGCGGGCGATGCCCATGAACGCGCGGCGGGAAAGCCGCTCCAAGTTGCGGGCGTCAATCGGCGCGTCGGTGGCGACAATGATCATGATCGAGCCGTCGGCCGCCGTGAGATCTTCCCCGGCGAGGTAATGGACGCCGAGTTCCTCGCCCACCCGCACGCCGTCCACCATCAGGATGCCCCCAAAGTTGCTCTGCACCAAAACCCCGACCGTGTAACCACCGAGGCTTTCCGGAAGTTTGCGGGAGGAGGTGCCGATGCCACCTTTAAAACCAAAGGCCCGCGTTCCGGTGCCGGCGCCGACGTTTCCTTCGGCCACCGGCCCCCCGCTGGCGGCCTGGATGGCTTCGCGGACATGGTCCCGGGTGACCTGTTTGGCGCGGATGTTGTTGAGGCGGCCGTCGTTCGTCTCCCCCACCACCGGATTGACCGAGCGGACACCGGCGTTTCCGGGCAGGCCGAGAACATAATCCGCCAACCCGTCGGCCACGGTGTGAATGGACAAGGTGTTGGTCAGGGCGATCGGGGTTTCCAACTCGCCCAGTTCTTGCACCTGGGTAAACCCGACCGCCTTGCCAAATCCATTGCCGACATAAACAGCGGCCGGGACGCGGTTGCGGAAGGGATTTTCGCCGTGCGGAAGGATCACGGTAACACCGGTGCGCAGGTCATCTCCCGCGTTCAAGGTGCGGTGCCCCACCCGCACGCCGTCCACGTCGGTGATGGCGTTGTAAGCACCGGGTTGAAGGATGCCCGGATGGATGCCGAGATCGCGAACGCGGGACCGCTCGGCCCCGTCGGTTTCAGCGCAGGCGGTCATGGCCGGAAACGCCAGGGCCGCGGCGAGACAGATAGACAAGAATTTTGGTTTCATAAAACATGTGGGTTGGACGGAAAAGCCTTCACGCAAGTGCCGCGCGCGCGGGATTACTCGATAACTAACCCCTTCTGCTCAATACCCGATGGCCAGTCCCTCGCGGCGAGGATCGGCGGCGCCCAGCAACCAATCACCGTCAATTTGAACCGCCTGCACGGACCCAAACGCCTCGGCGTTGCGGACATCAAACCCCCGCCCGCGCAGCTCGGAAATCAAATTGCGGTTGCGGTAAAACGGCGCCTCGACCTCGGCCGGGCCGTTGCGGGCAATCGCCCGCGGCGCGTTAATGGCCTCCTGAACGTCCATGCCATGGTCGATGACGTTGAGCAGCACGTTGAGGGTGATTCCGATGATGCGGCTGCCGCCCGGGGAGCCAAGGGCCAGAACCGGTTCGCCGTCGCGGACCACAAGGGTTGGCGACATGCTCGAACGCGGACGCTTGCCGCCTTCGGTCCGGGAGTCGTCTCCCAAAGCGGTGCGCCGGGGTTTCCAGCCGCCCTCGGGCGCGTTCGGCATCAGGTTGCCCTCCCCGTCGCGGGCTTCGGCGTCGAAATCGGTCAGCTCGTTATTCAGCAAAAACCCCCGACCCGGGACGACACTGCCGGACCCGAAATGCTGCTCGATGGTGGTGGTGACGGCGACCACGTTGCGGTGGCGGTCCACCACGGTGAAATGGGTGGTGGAGAGCCCTTCTTTGCTGTTGAGCCGTCCTTGGCGGCCGCCTGGAGCGTCCTGCGGCCGACCGTGGTCCACCGGTGTTTCGAGAGCGCGATCCCCGTCGATCAGGCGGGCGCGGGCGCGGGCGTAATCGCGGTCGAGGATACCGTCCACCGGCACGTCCACAAAATCGGCGTCGCCCATGTAGCGGTTGCGGTCGGCGAAGGCCAGGTTTTGCGCCTCAAACAAGCGGTGAAGGGAATCGGGGGAACCAAATGGTTTTTCATGGAAGCCGGTCTCTTCGAGAAGATGCAGCATCAACCCCAACGTCGGACCGCCGCTGGAGGGCATTCCCATGCCGTACACATCATGGCCCCGGTAGCGCGCGCGGGAGGGCGCCCGGCGGACGGGCCGGTAGTTGTTCAAATCCTCCAGGCGCAACAAACCCGGTTGCACCGGATCGTTCCGCACCGCGTCCACGATGTCGCGGGCGATGGCGCCCCGGTAAAAAATGTCGATCCCGTGCGAGGCAATCAGTTCAAAGGTGCGCCCGAGGTCGGGATTGCGAAACAAATCCCCCTCGCGCAGGCGGGTCCCGTCCGGGCGGCTGAACAACCGAATCGATTCCGGGTGGTTGCGCATGCGGGCATAATGCGAAGCCAGGCTGCGGGCGAACGGTTCGGTAATGATGAAGCCGTCGTGGGCCAACCGGATGGCCGGTTCCAATGCCTCGGCGAGAGTGAGGGTGCCTTGGGTTTCCAGCATGTGGGCAATGGCCGCCAACGTTCCCGGCACCCCGACCGACAATCCCCCGATCCGCCTTGCCTGAAACGGCATCAGACTGCCGTCCTCCCGCCGGAAGACGTCGGGATGAAAATCCTTGGGCGCCTCTTCGCGTCCGTCGATGGTGATCACCTCGCCCGACCCGGCGTCGAAGGCGACCACGAACAAGCCGCCGCCGATTCCGCTGGCGTAGGGCTCGGTCAAGGTCAGAACAAACTGGACCACCGCCGCCGCATCGTAGGCGTTGCCGCCAGCCCGCAACGTTTCGAGGCCCGCCATGGTGGCGTGATAGGAAGCCGAACTGACCATCCCCTGGCGGCCTTGGAAAGCCCCGGTGGCTCCGGGACCGAAGCCGTCGCGAATGACGCGGCGGTCCTCCGGATCGGTTTCATCAATGCCGGTGGCGGCTGCGGCGAATGCGGTGGTGGCCAACCAAGCGACCGAGACCGCCGCCAAACGAGGGAACATGCGAACGAATGGGAAATGATGCATAACAAAATAAGGTTGGCAGCACGTTAGGACCATCCTCCCACCGACCGCAACGATTCTTTCCCGATGCCGCCGTCAGCCCTCGCCAGCCTCAAGCTGTTTCCCGCCAGATATTGTCGGAGGAAACGATTTCGACGCTCTCTTCATCGCGGTCCACCGCGCGCCGGTATTCGCCGGTGGCCACGTTGCCGCTGAGGACGCCGGCGCGGGAGCCGCGCAGGCGCAACAGGTCCGGGCCGGTCTCTCCGCCGTGGATCTCCATCAGGTTGTTCACCACCGAAAACCCCTCCACCTCGTCAAAGGAGGCCACCGCCGCGCCGCTGCCATCGGCGTATTCCAGCAGAAAGTGGTTCCCTTCGACGCGAACGCCTTTGTCACCCGGAGAAAACGAAACCACCGCCCGCCCGGAACCCGCCTCCGGCGCGAGGGAGAGGTGGACCAGATTGCCGGTGAAAACCACCTGGCGGTTGTCGTCCCTGGTCGAACTGGTGCGGGGGGAGGTGCCCATCATGGAAAACCGCCGGGACAACCGGGCGTCGCAATGGAAGCGGTTGTTGACATAGGTGCAATTGCGGGAGCCGTCGAAACACCGAATGACCCAACTGAAGTGATTCACCCCGCCGCGGATGTAAAAATCGCAATTTTCCACATGGGTGGTTCCGGTGTGGGAACAAATTCCGTCGCCCGCCTGCCCGCCGTCGAGGATGAAGGTGGAGTTGTAAAAAGCCAGTTGACTGAGAATGAATGTCTCATCGCGCGCGATGCCGTCACCGTGGTTTTCGGAAAAGGCGTGCCGCCACACCGGATTTTCCGCGTGGATAACCCCGTCGCGGAAAACAATGGAAAGCGAACCGTAGGAGACCGACAACGGCCGGTAGCCGGAATCCGTCAGCCGGCAGCGCTCCATCAACCCGTAACGAGCGTTTGAATACATGACGCACTCGCTGCGAAACCCCGCTCCGCGCATCTCCTCCCGGGTCGGCGGATGATCGGAAGGCATGCAGTTAATGAAAGCGATGTCGCGCAAAATGCCCCGGTTCACGCTGTCCATCAAAACCACCGAATGCCCGTACCCTCCGGTCGGGCAATGGCTCCAGTCAATGGTCATCGCCTCCACCGCGACATCCTCGGTCAACGTTTCGCGGACCGAGCCCGCTCCTTCGGTGGTTACCAAGGCGCGCCGCTGGCGAATATCCGCCGTGCGCGGATCGGGCCGGACCAGCGGAAACCCGGTCTCGGGCACAGCCTTCAAAACGGTTGCTCCCCGCCCCGCGCCGACCAGGCGGAAACGTGAGGGCAAGCGCAGGGCGCCGCTCAGCATATAGGTCCCGCCCGGCAGAAAAACACCCGCCGCGCCCGATTCCCGGGCCGCCGCCACCGCCCGGCGGATGGCCGCCGTGTCATCGGCCCGCCCGTCCCCGGCCGCGCCGAAAGCGCGGGCGTTGAGCCACCCCCCGCTCCCGGGGGATGCCGCCGGAGCGGGGTCTCCCGGGCTTTGCCCAAAAGCGGATGAAGCGCCGAAACCGGCGGCGGCCGCCCCGGCGGCCAAGGCTCCGTGTTTGATAAAAGAACGGCGGGATGGTGAGGAAGCGGGCGTTTTATCCATGGACCCGTATTGTCCGCCACCCGGCTGTTGATGCCAACCCGTTTTTTCCCAGGCACGCGCCTTAACTCATAATCCCGATCCACCCGGCTGTTGCTTGCCGACCCTGTCTTTCATTGCGGGTTTCCCACCACCACCAAACGCCAGAAGAGGGCTGGGCCGGGATTGTCGATCACCAACCGCACGGTTTCCGTGCCGTCCCCCAAATCCGCGATCTCCTCCTGTATGTTGAGATCGTGCTCCCGCCAGTCAACCCAGTCCGCGAGATTGGTGGAAACTTCGGACCGCCATTCCAATAAACTTTCCCGCACGCGGCTGTATTCCACCTCGAACCGCCCTTCCCCGATCACCGTGGCTGGAACGGGAACCTGGAGGGTGTCGGGAACCAACGGGTTTCCTCCAAACACGAACTCGAAATGGTTGGGTTTGCCGTCGCCATCGGGATCCGCCCAGCGGTCGCCGCCGGGATCATCCGATGCGAAAAACTGGTTGCGCCAGGTCGCAAAGGTCAGGGGGGACGCGCGGAAGGCGGTTTCTTCCGTGCGGGCGGTTCCAGCGTTGCCGCTCAGCACGGCATACCATTGGTAGTCCACCCCGGCTTCCAAACCATCCCATGGAAATTCCACGGGCGACCCGGCGGAAACCGTAACTCGGCCGATTTCCCCGAAAGGAGCGGTCCCGCGTCCAAAGTCGTATGGGAGGGTGGAGGGATTGTGCCAGCGGGGTAGGTGCGCGTCCAGCCACGGTGAATACGTGTTTAACAAAATATCGTGGTGGCCGGGACGGAACGTGAGCAGGCGCATGTAGGCGCTGCCGCCGTCGGGCATCCCCTGGTAATCCGCCATCATGGAAATCACGGTGTTGCCGTTGTAGGTATCGATCCGGTGCCCTTCACCGGTAATGTGCCCGCCGAACATGAGGTCCAGATTCGGATTGTCCTTCAACGTTTCATAGATGGCCTCGCCATACGGGCTCCACGCTCCGGGAAAACCGGGGCTCATCAGGTGATGGCTCACCACGATTCCCCGGTGGTCGGGGTGGGCCTTGAGAAGGGTGTCCGCCCATTCCAAAACGTCCGGATCGGCGAACTCCCGGTATTCCAGACTGATCACGATGAAGCGAACCGCCCCCGGCAACCGGTCGATCAGCCCGAGCCGGTTGGAGCGAAACGGGCCGGTCTCAAACAGCATGTAAAAGTTGTCGTTGTCGTCCCCGTGATGCCCCCCGTAATAGTGCCGTCCGCTGAAATGATCGACGCCGAAATACTGGTTGTAAAAAAGGGTGGTCCCCTCCGGATCCCAAATCGGTTCCTGATCGTGGTTGCCGACGTTCATGGCGTAGGGAATGCCTTCGGGCAATCCGGTGGTTTCCGGATCCTCCAGCCGGTACATCGCCTCGGCGGCAATGGCCCATTCACGGGCGTTGGGTTGCCCGCTCTTGATATCACCCCGCTGCACAATGTCCCCGAGGTGCAACACAAAGGGCATGTTCAAGCCGATGTGGTTCTCCACGATCCAATCCGTTTGCGCGTTGAACAAATCGCCCCCGCCCCCGTGCAGCTCGCCGCTGTAAAACTGGGTGTCGGGCAGTAGCGGAACGGTGAACTCATCGCCTGCGGGCGCGGGCGGCGCGGGCCGGCCGAAAAACACCACATCGATCTCCCCTTCCCCGGGCTCCAGAATCTCGATTCCCAGCAGAGCCGGGTCGGCCACACCCGCTTCTCCCGGTGCGGGACGCGTTCCGCCCAAGGCGGTTTCCGCCCAGGGATCGGGAGTCACCCCGACACCGATGCGCAGGCTTGGCTCCGGTCCCGTGGGCCGGGTGCGGTTCAAGGTGCGGCCAATGGCAAAGGTGTTGCTGTTTGACGTGCTCTGGTTACCCCAGGCATATAGACGAAAGGTGACCGTCACCCCCCCGGTCAAATCGAACAGCGGGCGGATACCGGCGGTGGAGATGGTCGGCATCCAATTGCCGGCGTCCTGACCGGGAACATCGCTTTCCATGTAGGCGAAATCCGGAAAGGAGGCCGGCGCATTTCCCGAGGCCCGGCCGAGGTAGGTGAACTCATGCAGGGTGAACCCCGGGGTGGCGAAGCCGTCCAAACTGTATTGCCACTCCATGTGGCGGGGCGCCGCGGCGGAGGAACGGCGCAGACGAACGTCAAGAGAGAGAATGTCCACCCGGTGACCGGGCTCAGGGGTCACACTGAACTCGTAATAATCGCCGTTGGCGATGGCGTTGGCCCGCGATGGCGTCATGGGCGGTTGGTGATCGTTCGGGTTGGTCCAAGTGTTTGATGAAAATCCGTTGGCCAAATAGCGCGGTTCGATGCCCGGTCCGCGCGTCACGGTGGAGACACCCAATCCCGCCGGAACCCCCGGCATCGGTCCCATCTCCAGCGGCGGCTCGCCGCCCCGGGCACTGCTCGGCACTCCGGGCGATGCGAAAACCACTTCGGTTGGCAGGGATGGCAACCCTTCCACCGATCCCCGCAGGGCCGGGCCGTCATCCCGCCCGAAGGCGAAGGTGTTGCTGTCAACCAACAGTTCGTTACCCCAGGCGTAAAGCCGGAAAGACACCTCGGTGCCCGGCGCCATCTCCTGGAGGGCCGCAATGCCGGAGAGATCCAGCGTGGGCATGCGGTTGCCTTCCTGTTGCCCGTCGATTTCGGACAAATCCGGATCCTCTCTCCAGTCAAGCATGTAGGCAAATGGTTCAAACGAGGCCGGGGCGGTTCCGGCCGCGCGGGCGAAGTAGCCAAATTGTGGAGACGGCTCGACGCCGGGATCGAAATTCAGCCAGTTGGCCACAATCGGGACCCCGGGGGTGGCGAATCCATCCAAACTGTAGTGCCACTCCAAATGCATCGGCGCGTTGCGGGCCGACCGGCGCAGTTTGACATCGAGCGTGGCCAGGGAAACCCGGTGATGGTCTTCCACGGTGAAACCGAATTCGTAATAATCGCCCTGGGCCAGAGCCGTTTCCCGCGAGGGAATGAGGCTTTGTTGGGGATTGCTCCAAGAGTTGGCGGAGAACCCCCGCCCGAGAAAGTAGCTTTCAATTCCGGGACCGCGGGTTATTGGCCGCGCGGCGATGCCTTCGGCGACGAAAGTGGCCCCGGCGGTTTCCGGAACGTCGTCCACCGAACGGAAGCTGTAAGCCGCCAAAAGCTCAGGCCCCTCGCGCTCGGGCACCAAGCGGTCCGCCCGCGCGTGCGTCGCGCAGAAAACGGCTGACGCCAAAACAAACAGACCCGCGAAGATACGGTGCGCGGAGAGGAGGGTGGTGGTGTTGAGTATCGGTGACATGGTTTTGTTCAAGTTGGCAAAAGCGTAGATCCACTTCCACCCGGGGCGGTTGGACTTTGCGATACGGCAGGTGTTCAACTTGATCGAAAAGTAAGGTTTTATGATTCCAAAGCACTGGACAGTTAAACCCCGGATTCGTCAACGGGCAAAATTCTCCATGCCAAACCGGAGAATTCGCAACGGAATTGTCGCCGCCGCGCGAGCGGGGGATGCGGTTTGCCGGCCGCCCTTGCGAAACGGCAACACAGTTACCGCTCCTCCGCCTCTTTCATTTCACAATTTGCCTTTTGCCTTTTTATCTTGCCCCTGGCCTCCCTCCACCGGTCCGCCCGAAACGCTTTTCCCGGCGAACGTTCCGGAGAACAAAATGCCCGGATCGGATTTGACCGGGAAAGGTTCGACCCCCACAGTGAAGGCTTTGGGAGCCGTGACCCGGCCCAACGCACATTCCCGCACAACCACATTATGAAGCAAGATGGAGCTGAAATGGTGGAGAAAGTCCGCGTCGCCCGCGAACGCGTCTTCACCGAAATCCGAAAAAGCATTGTTGGCCAGGAAGAGGTGATCGAGGAGATCATCATCGCCCTGCTCGCCCGCGGCCACGCGCTCCTGATGGGGGTTCCGGGTTTGGGAAAAACCTTGTTGGTGAAATCCATCGCCCGGTTGTTTTCCCTCAGCTTCAAACGCATTCAATTCACCCCCGACCTGATGCCGGCCGATATTTTCGGGACCGAGGTGATTGAGGAGGATCCCCAATCCGGCAAACGGAGCTTCCGTTTCGTTCCCGGTCCGGTGTTCGCCAACATCGTGTTGGCCGATGAAATCAACCGCACTCCCCCCAAAACCCAGTCGGCCCTGCTCGAAGCCATGGGCGAGGGACACGTCACCGCCGCCGGAATCACCCATGATTTGGAACCCCCGTTTTTTGTCCTCGCCACCCAAAACCCGATTGAATTGGAGGGGACCTATCCGCTGCCGGAGGCCCAGCTTGACCGTTTTCTGCTCAACTCCGTCATGACCTACCTGAGCACGGAGGAAGAGGAAAAGATGGTCGCCGCCACCACCGCGCCGCCCACCGCGCCGCCCGAATCGGTGTTCACCCGCGGGGAAATTCTGGAGTTGCAGGATCTCGTGCGCGAGGTCCCGGTTTCCGAAAACGTCATCCGCTACGCGGTCCGGCTCGTCACCGCCACCCGCCCGGACAATGCCGGTGCAACCGCCCGGGTGAGGGAAATGGTGAAATGGGGTGCCGGCTCCCGCGCGTCGCAGGCCCTCATCCTGGCCGGGAAAGCCCGCGCCTTGTTGGAAGGACGTTACAATGTTTCCTGCGAGGATGTCCGCGCCCTCGCCCTCCCGGTGCTCCGTCACCGGGTGATCACCAATTTTCACGCCGAGGCCGAAGGCATCCGCGCCGAACAAATCCTGCGCGAACTGCTCGATACCGTCCCCGAATGAACCCCGCCCTGACCGACCTGCTCTCTCCCGCCACCCTGGCGCGCATCGACAGCTACGCGCTCCTCTCACGGGTGGCGGTGGACGGGTTTTTGTCGGGCATGCACCGCAGTCTCTCCCACGGCACCGGAGGGGAGTTCCTTCAATACCGCAACTACACGCCCGGCGACGATCTCAAATACGTGGACTGGAAGGTGTATTCCCGCCAGGACCGGTTTCACACCAAAGTTTTCCGCGAAGAGACCAGCATGAATCTCCGGCTGGTGCTGGATGCCAGCGCGTCGCTCGATTACCAAGGGACGCGGGCGCCCTGCGGCAAATGGCGCTACGCCTGCATGGTTGCCGCCTGCCTCGCCTACCTCGCCTCCCGCCAGGGCGACAACGTCGGGCTCTACCTTTACAGCGGAGAGGCCCGCCAAGTGGTCGAGCCCGGCATGCGCCATGATCAGCTCACCCGGATTTTCGCCACCCTCGCCCGCCACCGTCCGGGCGGAGCCGCCGACCACGAACCGGCCTGGACCCATCTAGCCCGCCACTTCCGAAGCCGGGGAATGGTCGTGGTGATCTCCGATTTTCTGGAAGCGGAGGAAACGCTCCCCCGCCTGTTGCGCAACCTCCGTTTCGCCCGCCAGGAATGCCTCGCTTTCCAAGTGCTGGATCCTGACGAGACCGACCTCCCCTTCGCCGGATCAACCGAATTCATCGACGCGGAAAGCGGGGGCCGCATCCTCACCTTCCCCGACAATGTGCGGAAGGAATATCAGGAGAAAATGACCGCTTTTCTGGAAACCCTCGATCAAACGTTCAGGCGGGCCCAAGTCGATTTTCTCCGCCTTGGCACCACCGACTCCCTCGCCCGCGCCCTCGCCAACTACCTCCACAAACGCGACGCCCAGCGGTAATTTGTCCTGTCTTGGTGATTGAATACTATCAAAACTATTATTTTGAGGTTTTCTCCGATTCGGGATTGGTATTCGATCAGCGGACATGGAAGAGCCTTGGCACATTGCCGCGTTTTACCAGTTCACCACCCTGCCCGATCCCGCCGGGCTGGCGGTGTTGTTGCGCGCCGAGGGAGCCCGTTTGGATCTGCGGGGCACGGTGATCCTCGCCCCCGAGGGAATCAACGGCACGGTCTCCGGGCAATCGGCCGCGTTGGAGAACTGGCTCGGTTTTTTGCGCGCCGACGGCCGATTTCCCGGACTGGAAGCCAAGTTTTCCGTGTCTGCCAAGGCCCCGTTTGACCGGTTCAAGGTAAAAGAAAAGGCGGAAATCGTCACCCTGCGGACACCGGAAGCCGATCCGCGCGACCGCACCGGTGAGTTGGTGGATGCCGAGGCATGGAACAACCTGCTGCGCGATCCGGAGGTGGTGGTCATCGACACCCGCAACGATTACGAAATCGAGGTCGGGCGGTTTCCGGGGGCGGTTGATCCGGCCACTCCCGTTTTCACGGAGTTTCCTGAATTCGTGGAGCACAAGCTGGATCCGGCCCGCCACCCGAAAATCGCCATGTATTGCACCGGCGGGATTCGTTGTGAAAAGGCCACCGCTTTGCTGAAACGGCGCGGGTTTCGCGAGGTTTACCACCTGCGCGGCGGCATTCTGCAATACTTGGAAACGGTCGATCCCGCGGATAATTTGTGGGAAGGCGAATGCTTCGTCTTCGACGAACGGGTGGCGGTGGACAAAGACCTCCGGCCAACCGAAACATGGAAAATCAATCCCGCCACCCGCAAACCGGTCCGCCGGGAAACCTGATAAACCGTCCATTCTGACGGACAAGGAACCTCGCCGGGCTCTCGGCTTCTCAAAAATTCCGTTTGTCAACCGATACGGTCATACTTGCGTTTTTCATCCAATCCGGCAAAAGTAATCCATTATGAAAACCATCCTCCGATACGCCGCGGCCATCCCGGCGACCCTGTGCCTGCTCGTTTTCACCGGCTGTGAACAGGCCAACGACACATCCTATGACGACACCTCCTGGGAATCCGGTGATGATTATTCCTGGCAAGACCCGGACGGCACCGGACCGCAGGAAGAAGTGATTGCCGACACCCATTACACCGTGGTGGACAAACGAATTTCCGGTGGCGAAATGGTCGAGGATCCTTCCGACATCAGCCAGCTTGATGGAAAACCGCGCAAGAAACGCACCCCCCAGCGCTTTGTCATCATCACCCGCGGCAACAACACCGGGCAGGAAGCGGCCTATGAGCTGCCATCCAGTGATTTCAATGTCGTGCAAATCGGCCACAACCTTCAGGAATCCACACTGAACCGTTGGGAAAAAGTCACGGGTGACAACATACCACCCGCGACCGAAACCTCTTCGCGCCAAGGCGGCGAGCGTCCCTACCAAGTGATGGACAGTGGTCACATCGCTTACTGAGACCGACCGTGACCGCCTCACAATCCCCCCGGCAACGGGTTGTTGATTTGGCTTTTTTGGACGCGCGGTCGAAGCTGATCGATTTGGCGGCCTTCCTCGACCGGGTGGACCGCCACCCGGGGTCGGAGGATTACCGCGTGGCGGCGCTGAAATCCGCCCTAGTCGAACTCTCGGGCAATGAGCCGGACCGCGCCCGACGCGTTTTGGAAGCGTTGAGCGATCCCACCGAAGAACCCGCTCCGCGGGCCGAGACCCAGGGAGCGACCGGAGCGTGGCGTCCGCCGGAAACCTGCTCCCCGAGCTGATCTCCGCCCATGCGTTACATCGAACCGCACGGCCACATGGTGAGCCGCACCACCGACGACTACCTCGCGATGGTCACCGCCGGCTGCAAAGCGGTGTGTGAGCCGGCGTTCTGGGCCGGTTTTGACCGCCGTTCCGCCGAGGGATTTTACGACTACTTTTGCCAACTGACCGAACATGAGCCGAAACGGGCGGCCAAATTCGGGTTGCCCCATTTCTCCTGGCTTTGTCTCAACCCCAAGGAATCCGAGGACCTCGCCCTCGCGGCCGACGTGCTCGCCCTGATTCCGGATTTTCTGGACCGCCCCAACGTTTTGGGCATCGGCGAAATCGGCCTCAACAAAAACACGGCCAACGAACTGAAGGTATTGGAACAGCACATCGACTTGGCCGTTTCCCGCGACCAGCTGATTTTGGTGCACACTCCCCATTTGGAGGACAAGCTCAAGGGAACCAAATTGATCATCGACGCCCTGCTCAACCATTCCGGCACGCGCCCCGAGCGGGTCATCATCGACCATGTCGAGGAACACACCGCCCCCCTGGTGCTGGACAAGGGGTTTTGGGCGGGAATCACATTGTATCCGGAAAGCAAATGCACACCGCCGCGCGCGGTGGACATGCTGGAGACCCTCGGTGCCGACCGCATCTGGCTCAACTGCGCCTGCGACTGGGGCGTGAGCGATCCGCTGGCCGTGCCCAAAACCGCCTTGGAAATGAAGCGGCGCGGACACTCCGGGGATTTCGTGGACCAGGTGCTCTACCGGAATCCCCACCGGTTTCTCAGCCAATCCCCCAACTTCCGCCTCCAGGAAGAAACGTGAGCCGGCGGGCGCCAAAGCGCTTACTCTTCCGGAAACAGTTCCCGCAATTCCTCCTCCGTCCACATGCCGGATCTGTCAGCAGTCGAGTCGCGAACGGCTTTCACTTCCTCGGCCTCCACTTTTTCAAGATCGGCGAATTTCTCCCGGATGTAACTGACCACCGCCGCCAAATCCTCGTCGTCCATCCACCCAAACGGCATCATGGCGCCCCGGCTGCCCTGTTTCCCGTGCAACAGAATGCGGATCAGCGCCGCGGAATCCGCCCGCGCCCAAGAGGACTCCTCCATGGCCGGAGCAATCCCGGCCTGCCCGGGGGGTTGGTGGCAAACCCGGCAGTTGACTTCAAACAATTCCCGCCCAAGGGCGAAATGCGGTGGCCCGTCGCCAGTCTCTCCCACATCCTCCCCGGCCACCGATTCAAATTCCGCAACCACCCGGCCTTCGGTGTCGCCGACCACCACCCGCAACGTTTCCCGATCCTCCGGGGATAACCGGTGGATGGTGTGGTACACCACGTTCGCCGCTTCGCCTCCGTCGGCAAACCGCAAGCGGTAATTCACGGACATGACCATAACCGGAGCGATCTCCGGTATCTCCAGGGTCAGTTGCCGCCGATCATCCGAGAGGCGCACACCGGAGACGTCCACCGGATCGCGGCCCTCCCGCTCCGGATCCTCCACCGAAATCTCGGGAGACCCGTAGCGGCGGCTGTAAATGTATTGCCAGCGTTCCACTTTGAAATTCTCCAATGGCGGTGGTTCCGCCGCCAAGGGCTCGGAAAAGGTCAGGGTCACACCACCGGGATGCGCCTCGAAAGCCGTCGGCATATGGTTGGGGCGGCCGGTAAAGCGCACCCGGTCAAGGGAGCCGTCGCTTGGCCCCAAGGTTGACCAGCCCTTCATACCCGCCAAATACAATTGCCCGTCGGCGGGATTGAACGCTCCGCGGACCAAGCCGGACTCGAAAGTGAGCGGGAACGGCACCACCCCGCCTTGCAAGCGGCCGCCGACTTCCTGCTTCAAGAGCAACAAAAGAGTGGCCTGCCCGTAGGAACCGACGAGGTAGTTTCCGGCCAGCGGTCCCCACCGTTCGTCTCCGGCATATACAATCGGCCCGGTGGAGTTGTCCACCCTATGCGGAATCCAAACCACCGGCGGCTCGAAATCACCGACTTCGTAATCGTCGCCTCCGTGTGGTCGATACCCGTAAAACCGGTTCGGGCGAACCCAATCCAACCGCGCGGTCGGCACCCAGTTGCCTTGTTGGTCGGAGGAGAAAATCCGGTCGTCGGGCCCAATGCCCAGGGAATTCGATCCGCGGATACCGTCGGCCACGATTTCTCGCTTCGATCCGTCGCGCGATACCCGGAAAAGCGCGCCGTGTTCGGGCACGCGGCCGGGCACCCGGTTGCCGTTTTTGAAAAAATAAAAGTTTCCTTCCGAATCCAATTCCAGGCAAAGGGCGTGGGCCATTGGGTGGACGAAACTGTCGTTGTTGAAATTTTCGTAGTAATCGGCTTCACCGTTTCCGTTGAGATCGTGCAGGCGGGTAATCTGACTCCGCTCCAACACGAAAATCTCCCCGTCGCGGATCGCCAATCCCATCGGGTAAAACAAGCCGGAGGCAAAACGCCGCCAAGTCACTTGCTTCAAGTCTCCGTCCAAGCCGGAAACGATCCAAACGTCCCCGTTCCATGTGCTGACAGCCGCGCGGCCGCCGCTCTCAAAAAAATCCAATCCCGCCAACCGCATCCAAGCCCCCCACGGGTTTTCCTCCGGCAGCGCGATCCGGTCCACCACGTAAGCTTCATCGTCCTGGCTGAGTTTTGCCTCCGTGCGAAACGTTTGTTCCCAACGATTGGGGCCTCCGCGCGTGTAGGTGGTGAACGGATCCGGCAACGCATCCAAAGCCCGATTGGCCGAACGCACGGCTTCGGCCGCCGATTCTCCCCGCAAGCGGGCCATCAGCAACCGCACCGGACGGTTCATCGAGATTTCTCCCAAATCGAGTTCGACCCGCAAATCATCCGTCACGCGAAGGGAAGCCCCCTCCTCCACCCCGGCCAGGGCGATGACGAGTTTTTCATCTCCGTTGATCACTTCCAGCAAACGCGTTCCGTTGGCATCGACCTGGCTGTCCGGCGGCAACCGGGTCACGTAAACGGAGGCTGGACTTGGGTTTCCCTCCCGCAGGAGAGTGCGGGTGAAAACCGTGGTTTCCCCGGTCCGCACCGCGTGCGGGAATTCTCGGACGGTCGATTCCCCGGCCGTGTAGGTCAGCACCACCCGGTCGTTGTGCCGGTGAAATCCCCGGTAATGTCCCCACTCCTTGGGCAAATTGCCGCGGCCGCCCGGCCGCGGATCGGCAAAACTCTCCCCGCGGGCCCACCCCGGGGCGGCGGAGGTGGCGAAAACCACCTCGCCTTCGGTGGAAGCCGGGCGGCTGCCCTTGTAGCTGGTGTGCGAGGTGCGGGAAAGGTCGATCCATCCTCCTTCGGTGGCGGCGGCCCAGCGCAGCAAATCGGTGTCGAACACCATGGCCGCCCCGTGGTCGAGCCGCACCGCCAGCCCCTTCAAGGCGGTGTTCCCCTCCGGCCAATCCACCCGAATGGTCTCGGCAATGACCGGCCCGTAATCCATCGCTTGATACGTTCCCCGGCCCGGGGCGGCGGTCGCAAAAGGCATCGGCATGAGCCCCGATGCCAACAGGGCGAGCGCGATAAGCGGGCGCCGATAAAGGTTGAATGATGAGAACAAGCGCAAGAACCGATACATGGATTTCCCAAGGGAAGGGAAAATTCAAGCGAAGCTCAAGCCGCCGCCAGCCTTTTTCTCAAAATAACTTCCGCCCCCCCGGACCAAAACCCGTGTCCCGGCTCCATGCCGCCCCCTACCGCATCCCCAAACGCGACAAAAATTTTAGCAGCTGCTAAAATTTTTGTCGCGTTTGCGCGGTTGGTCCCCCCGGCGTTTGTTTTGTCCCGGCTTTGTTTTTTTAAAACCCTTTTTCTTGCGGAATGGCTTGGAGACCCGGGCAGCGGTTTGGCATGGTTTCCGGAAACACCGCCGCGAACGCTTCAGTTAGTTTTGCCGGGCCGGGCGGCGACCAACGCTTCTTTCAGGTCATACCCGGAAGGCGCTTGGAATATCCGCAGATCAAATTCGGAAATCACCGCCATCAAGTGATCAAATATATCCGACTGAATGGCCTCGTGCCAGACCCAGCGGATGTCCTTGGTGAAAGCGTAGATTTCAAGCGGTAATCCGTGTTCCCCCGGAGCGAGCTGACGGACGATCTGGATCATGTCCTGCCGCAAGTTCGCGTGGGCTCTCAGGTAGGCCACACAATAGGCGCGGAAGGTTCCGATGTTGGTCAGACGGCGCCTGTTGCAAAGGGATTTCATTTCCGGGTCGGGATCGTCTTTCTCCTCCCCCAGCTCTTTCAGCTTTTCTTTCAGATAAGGCCGCAACAGCCGGATGCGCTGCAAGCGTTTCAGGAGATCCTCATCCACGAAACCAATGGTTTGCATGTCGATATAAAGGGATCGCTTCATGCGGCGGCCCCCGCTGTCCTCCATGCCCCGCCAGTTTTTAAACGATTTGGAAATGAGGTCGTAAGAAGGAATGGTGGTGATGGTGCGGTCCCAATTGGCCACCTTGACCGTGGTCAAGGAAACATCGATCACGTTTCCATTGGCGTCCGACCCCGGCATTTCGATCCAGTCGCCGACCCGAACCATCTGGTTGACGGAAATCATCACCCCGGCCACCAATCCGAGCAAGGCGTCCCGAAAAATCAACAACATCACGGCGGTGAGCGCCCCGACTCCACTGAGGAAAAAAACCGGCGACTTCCCGAATAAAGCCGAGAGCAAGAGGATTCCCCCGATGAGAAACACGATCAGTTTGACCGCCTGGGCGAAGCCCTTGACCGGCACCTCCGCCCCCATGCGGCTGGAAGCGAAATAGCCGGTAATGGTGTTGATCAAAGCGCTGGTCACCATCAAGAGAACGGCGATCACATACACCTGCACGGCAGTTCCAACGAAGGAGGCCGCCATCGTGTCAGTGCCGAAGACCACCTCGTTGAAGGCGTTGAAAACCGCGGCGGGCGCCAGATGGGAAAGCCTGACAAAAACCCGGTTTTCATGCAGCACGTTGTCCCACTTCCACGGAGTCTTGGTCACGACTCGCTCAATCACCCGCAAAATCAAGCGCTTGGCCACCCAGTTGACCAAAAAAGCCACATGAAACACCAGAATGACCCCGATCAACATGGCGGCCAATTCCGCCACTTCCAAGGAAGCGCCGCGCTCCGATAGGAACTCAACCAAGAGCTCTTTGGCCCTCGCCGGCTTAAGAAGGGAAAAATCCATGGTTACTGAAAAAACTGAAAAAAAGGTCCTCCGTCGAGACCGGGTTGCGGATGATCGAGCGGAGAAATCCTCGACGGATCGAATCAAAAGCCCTCAATAAACAGCAACGCCTTCCCGACAACCGGAAAGGCGCTGCAAACCCAGGTATTTCCAAAAACTTATTCTTCCGGCTTCGTTTTGCGAAGACCCATCACGCGGTCCCCGGTTTTCCATTGGCCGCGTTTGCGGAGAAGCTCGACACGCTCAAAGCGCTTAAGAACAGTGCGCTTGGAACTCGCGGCGGTGGTGAGACTTTGGAAGCTTTTGTGCTGTGAC
>PXDN01000186.1 GCA_003566375.1 Opitutia bacterium | reverse complement strand
CCCGGTCGCCGTCGATCCGAAGATGATCCGAAGCCGAGGCGTCCAGGTGCAGCCGGAGACCCCCGATTCCCGGCAAACCCGCATCGGCGGGCGCAAGCGGGGGTGTTTCGGTTGTCATCTCAACCACCCGGTACATTGTGCCTTCGGGATCGGCAAAATGGACACTGGCCACTCGACCGGTTCCTTCGACGAGGGGGTTGGCCAATCTCTCCCAGGTTTCGCCATCGTCCGAACGAAAGAGACGGTATTCGCCGCTCTCCCGCGTGGGAAACTCAATCTCCAGGACGGGAGCGATCCGTTCGATGGTCAGGGAATCCGGAGAGGGTTGGAAGGGCAGCTCCCGTTCTTCCGCCAGTGCGAGCAAGTCATCCACCTGGACGTTTGTCGCCGCCGTCGATAAGCAGGCCATCATGAGCAGCGGCAAAGCTCCGCCGGACCAAAGTATATGTTTCATGGGAAAATGCTTGGGATGGGAAATCAAAATTCTTGAGTGGATGGTTTTAGTCGGAAAGGGTTTCCACGCACTGTTGTCTTCAGCGGACCTTTGACAATCCAATTCACCGGCAGGGTTGGAATTGGATGTCCCAAGCACAGGATGATGATCGAAACAGCATATTTTCTCCGGGATAGAAGGGGAACCGGAGTTTGAATTTGATATGAAAACCCGCAAAAGCATGAAGTCCGCGACCCGATTGGCGGTGACGGCAAAGCCTGTTATTTGGTATTCACAACCCGCCGCCCAATGGACGGAAGCTTTGCCGCTCGGCAATGGACGGCTCGGTGCGATGGTCTTCGGTGGCACCAAAACCGAGCGTATCCAGCTCAACGAGGAAAGTTTGTGGGCGGGATGCCAGTTCGAGTCGTCCGCACCGGATTTCAAAGAACACTATGCCGAAATCCAGCGGTTGATGCTTGCGGGGAAACCTCGCGAAGCAAACCGATACGGCCTCGAACATCTCACGGCCTGCCCCACTTCCTACCGCTCCTACGAACCGCTCGGAGATCTGTTCCTCGACTTTGGCGATACGGCTGAAATCTCCGCCTATCAGCGCGAACTCTCCCTGCCGGATGCCATTGCCCGCACGACCTATCGCGCGGGGGACGCCAACATCACCCGCGAGGCGCTGGTTTCGGCTCCGGCGAATCTGCTGGCGCTGCGGATTTCATCCGACCAACCAGGGGTTCTCTCCTTCACCATTCGCCTCTGCCGCCACAAAGATGCGAAAATCACCCTCGACGGGGACAACGACCAACTGCACATGGATGGACAGATCGTGGACGTCGCCGCCGAAGATGGAGGCTGCGACGACAATCCCGGCGGCTCCGGGCCTGGCGGCGCACACATGCGTTTTGCCGGGCGGCTGCGCGTCCGCACCGAGGGCGGCGCGGTCTCGGCCGGAGCCGGCAACTCGTTGAAAGTCTCCGGAGCGGACGGCGCGCTGATTCTTTTCACCGCCGCGACGGATTACAACCGCGCACAGCTCAACTTCGACCGCACCATCGACCCCGCCGTCACCGCCGATGGCATCCTCGCCATGGCCGCCGACTTTTCATGGGAGCAACTGCGCGAGGCGCACATCCACGAGCATCGCGAATTGTTTGACCGGTTCTCCATCCATCTGGGCCCGCCCGATTCGAAACTTGAAAAACAACCGACCGATATCCGGCTGGCCGCCGTCAAAGAAGGAGGCACCGATCCGGGACTGGTGGCCCTTCTCACCCAATACGGCCGCTACCTGCTGATCGGCGGTTCGCGCGCTCCCGGCCGCCTGCCCGCGAACCTTCAGGGCATTTGGAGCGAATGCGAATGGGCGCCGTGGGAGGCCGACTACCACCTCAACATCAACCTGCAAATGAACTACTGGCCCGGTCCGGTCACCGGCCTGATGGAAACGCTGGATCCGCTCACCGGCTGGTTCCGCCTTGCCACGGAGCGCGGAAAAACGTCCGCCGGCCAGCTCTACGGCGCACGTGGCTGGATGCTCTACCTGTCCACCAATCCATTCGGCCGCCGCACCCCCAGCGCCTCCAATCCGGAGTCGCAATTCCTCAACGGCGTGCTCGATCCACTTTGTGGCGCCTGGATGGCCGTCCAGTTATTCGACGCCGGGCAATTCGATGGCGACCCGGAGGCACTGGAGGAAATTCACCCGATCCTTGTCGGCTCGACCGAGTTCGTGCTCGACCTGCTTGTCGAATGTCCCGACGGGAAACTGCGCATCATTCCATCCACCTCGCCGGAAAACGCCTACATCGATCCCGAAAGCGGCGAAAAACTGCGCATCACCACGGGCTCGACCTATCACATGAGCATCGTCCGCGCGATCCTCGAAGCGACCCGCCGCTCCGCCACCCTACTCGAACGCGACGCGGAATTGGTGACTCGGATCGACGCGACCGCGGCCAGGCTGCCTCCGATCCAAATTGGCCCCGACGGCCGGATCCTCGAATGGGCCGAGCCACTCGCCGAGGCCGAGCCGGGTCACCGCCATGTCTCCCACCTCATAGGCCTGCATCCATTCGACTTGATTACCCCCGAGACTCCCGAACTGTGCGCCGCCGCGCGCAAGACCATCGACGAACGGCTCGCCAAGGGAGGAGCCGGCACCGGTTGGAGCCGCGCGTGGACCATCAATTTCTTCGCCCGCCTGCGCGACGGCGATGCCGCAGCCATCCATTGCGATGAACTGCTGCGCCGCAGCACCCTGCCGAATCTCTTTAATTCACATCCTCCGTTCCAGATTGATGGAAACTTCGGGTTCACCGCCGGGGTCTGCGAAATGCTCGTGCAAAGTCACCGCCGCGATGTCGAAGGCAACTGCATCATCGAGCTTCTCCCGGCCCTCCCCAAGGCATGGCCCGACGGCAACGTCACCGGCCTCCGCGCCCGCGGCGGTTTCACGGTGGATCTCACCTGGCGAGAGAGCAAGGTCACCGACTATGAAATTCGTTCCCACCAGGCGCGCGAAGCGACCGTGCGGATTAATGGCGAAACGAAGAAGATCGCGGTGATGTGACAGCGGAATTCACATTGCCCGGATTCGATCCCCCTTACCGGTGAGCTGGTGCAGAAAATTTTCCCGTTCCGGATCCAGATCCCGGGTGATTAGCCGGGATCCCTTGTTGAAACTGAATCGAGCGATGGCAGGTCTGGCACCGCCGGAGCGGGGAGGCCTGAGCCGGAAGGTCTGTGATTGAGCATCCCAGCGTGCCGGTGAATGTTCCCCTGCCGTTGCTGCGCAAGGTCAGGGAGTTGATGGATGCCGGGGGCTTCGATGCGGATAAAGCCGTACGGCCGAGCGTTCGGGAACTTCCGGCGTGGCGCGCGACCGTGCCTTCCCAGCCCGATGGGGCTACGGTCAAACAAAGTGCCATACCGGCCCGGGAGTCGTGGGAAGATCTGGCCGATCTGGGTGAAACCGAAAGGACAGCCGATGCGGGTGGAGGGGTGGAAAAGAGGACCTCTGATGTGAAACTGGCAAAGCACTCCCTCTCCTGATCTTCCCAGCGGTAAAAGATTGTCAACGGCATCGTTATCACCTAAACCCATTCGAAATGAATCTCACCCGTCATTCATCGCGGGCTCTGGCGCGGGGCTCCCTTTCGGACAAGCCCGACGAATTCCGCTGATGGCAACGATTGGCAACCAAAACCCTGAACAGATCGCCCGCGACAAGATCGATGCGATGCTGACCGCTTCGGGCTGGGTTGTGCAGGACAAGAAGGCGATCAATTTCAACAGCGGCGCCGGTCAGGCGGTGCGGGAGTTTACCACCGATGTCGGCCCGGCTGATTACGTCTTGTTTGTGGGCGGCAAGGCAATCGGCGTGGTGGAGGCGAAGAAGGAAACGCTGGGGCAAGACATCACCACCGCCGAGGAGCAGACTCTCGGGTATGCGCAGGCGAAGCTGAAGTGGGTCAACAACAGCGAGCCGCTCCCATTTCTTTACGAGGCGACGGGGGTCATCACCCGTTTCACCGATGGCCGGGATCCGAAACCGCGCTCGCGGGAGGTTTTCACCTTCCACCGGCCGGAGACGTTGAAGATCTGGTTGGAGGCCGGTTCCTCGCTTCGGGCACGCATCAACCAGATTCCGCCCCTCAATCCGGAGAAACTGCCGGCTCGCGAACTCGGCCTGCGCGACTGCCAGGAGCGGGCCATCGTCAATTTGGAAACCTCGTTCCAGAACAACCGGCCTCGCGCCCTCATTCAGATGGCGACAGGAGCGGGCAAGACTTACACCGCGATCACCTTTATCT
>PXDN01000158.1 GCA_003566375.1 Opitutia bacterium | reverse complement strand
GCTACGCCCTTGGCCCTACGGGCCACCCCTTCGGGGACGGGCTCCGCTCGGACCGCGCCAGCCGTCAACCCTCACGAACCGACCCAAAGGGAACGTTCAAAACCCACTCTTACGCCATCAACTGGCACAACGAAAAACCAATAAAAGGTGTCAAACGGAAATCAGGACGTGACAGCGTTTTTCAGAGTGTTTGCGGGCCTCCGGCGGACCGGAGGTTTTGCCGCTACGGTTGAGCCGGTCTGGAGACCGGCGTTCCCAAGGGGAAAAATCGGGTGGTCCGGCAAGGCTTCGCCCCGTCACTTCCCCGCGTGGGAGAGTATCCGCGCGGGGCGGAAAACCGGGTGGAGAAGTAACGTGAGGCGGGACGGCATTCGGTTTTTAAGCGGTGACTATTAGGCCTCGCTTCGCCGCCTAAAGGAAGGCGCTCCCATGAATGGGCGGATTTCGGCGTTGTTAGAAGGAGCGCCTTAGGCGAATTTCGGTTTATCCCTCTCCATCCTTTCAATCCTTCGCCGCTTGGCTATAGTGCGTTCTCTTGATGACCGGTTTTTCGCCGACGGCCATGCTGACTTTTGCCAATCCAGTTTTTTTATGGGCGCTCGCGGGGCTCGCCGCCCCGGTTTTGATCCATCTCATTCAACGTGATCTGTTTCGTCCGGTCCGGTTTCCCTCCGTTCGCTTCATCACGCGTGGAAAAATGCCCACCCAGCGCAAGCGCCGCCCCACCGATCTGTGGCTGCTCTTTCTGCGGATGGCCTTGTTTGCCGCCGTGGTTCTCGCCTTGGCCGGACCGGAGTGGCGGACCGTCTCCGCCGCCGAAGGCACCGATGAACCGGCATCCGGCGAGTTGGTGTTGCTCCTTGATGTATCCGCCAGCATGGGTGGCTGGGAGGCCATGGAGACGGCGTCGGGCCGGGCGGAGGAGGTGCTGGGCGAATTTTCCGGACAACCGGCGGGGCTGGTGGTGTCCGGCGCCGGCCCGGAGCGGGTGATACCCCTTTCCCGTGACCACGGACCGATCCGGCGGGCGCTGGCCGCGCTGGAAGCGGCTCCGGTCGCCGGAGACCACCGGGAATCGTTGCGCCGCGCCGCCGGACTCTTTTCCGGGGATGTGCCCAAGACCCTGGCCGTCGTCTCTGATTTTCAGGAAACGGATTGGTCCCCTTCCATCCTCCCCCCATTGGATCCCGATTTGAAAATCCGCTGGATCCCGGTCGGTCTGGGCGCCGGGGCACCCACGGACAATGCGGCCATTCTGCACGCCCGTCCCGTTCCCGGCCAGGAGGACCGGCCGCGGGTGTTCGCTGAAATCGCCCATTTTGGCAAGGACCCGGTCGAGCGGAGGGTGGTTTTCCGGGCCGGGGACGTCGAGGCATCCCAAGCGGTCCAATTGGCGGCGGGGGAAACCACCACCGTCTCTCTCGAACTCCCCCGCCCGGCGGGTTCCCGCGGGGTGGTGGAACTGGTCGGGAACGACGCCTACGCGGGCGACGACCGCTGGTTTGTGTGGCTGGGGCAGCCGCCGCCGGTGCGGGTGTTGGCCGTCACCTCGCTGGAGCGCAATCCGGCCACCGCCGAGGATTTGTTTTTCATCAGCCGCGCCCTGGATGCGCGGGGAACGGCCGAGGAACGGCGCTACGCCCTGACCACGGCCGAGGCGGCGAACTTGCCCGAACCACCGCTCCTCTCCACCCACGCGGCGGTTTTGGTGATCGGGTCGGCCGCCGAACTCGGCAACGAAGCCTGGTCCTCTCTGCGTGAATACATGGAGCAAGGCGGCCAGGTGTTGATGACGCCGGGGAGCGCGCCCGCCCGCCAGTTCTCCCTCCTGCGCGACCACGGCTGGTTCGGGGGTTCGTTTGAGGGCGTCGCCCCCCCGCCGGGGCCGCGCCGGCTGCCGCCCACCGTCGATTGGATCAACCCGGCCAGTCCGCTGGCCGATGTTTTCCGGGATGAAGCCGCGCGGGGCCTGTTTCACGTCTCCCTCAACCAATTTGTCCGCGCCACCCCGACCGAGGCCGCTTCCGTGCTTCTCCGCACCAGTGGGAACGATCCGGTGCTGCTCGAAAAACCGTTTGGCGAGGGCCGGCTGCTGCTGAGCCTGGTGCCGTTCCAAACCGGGTGGACCGACCTGCCGCTCTCCCCCGCTTTTCTTCCGCTGATCCGGGAGCTGATCGCGGGGCGTTTGCCGCCCGGCCACGGCATCCTGCATCTGGAAACCGGGTTCGCCGAAGCGGACCTGCCCGAGGCCATCCGGGGGGCCGGAGCGCCCGACCCGCGGACACCCGGCATTCATTTGGCCGGGGAAACGCCGGTCGTCATCAACGTCCCCCGCTCCGAATCGACCCCCGCCACCGCCGACACCGTCGATCTGCAGGCGGCGGTGCGCCCTTCCGCCGTCAGGACAACGGCCGGTTCAGCGGACGCGGAGGAATCCCCGACCCTTCTTTGGCCATGGCTCGCCCTGGCCGCCATTCTGTTCTTTTTGGCGGAAACCCCGGCCGCCGCTCTGGCCGGGTCATCCCGCCGCGCCAAACCGTCCCCGGTGAACCGATCGCCCGGCGACATGTCCGGAGAGGCATCCACATGAATCCAACCGCGCAAACCCGATCCCTGAACGAACGCCTGGCCGACGCCCGCCGCCGGTTGCAAGTCCGCCGCTCGGCGGCTGTTTTGTGCGCGGGCGCGGCGGCGGGAGCGGCCGTTTTTCTGCTGGCGGCGTTGCTCAACGGCCTCTCCCCCTGGCAGGAACGCTCCTCCTTTCTGCTGTTGGCGGTCACGTTTGGGGTCATCCCGCCCGTCATGGGCTGGTTTTGGTGGCGCATCTGGATGCGCCCGACCCCGCTCACCGGGCTGGCGGCCGAGTTGGAGCGCAAGCATCCGGAATGGATGGACGCCCTGATCTGCGCGGCGGAACAGGAGCGGCTTCCCGAAGAGACGAGAAGCCGGCTGGCTCCGCCCCTGATCGATAAGATGCGCGCTCAAACCGCCGAGATCCCGTTTCACACCGCTCTCCTTCCCCGGCGGCTCGGCAACCCCGCCCTCGCCGCTTTTCTGGCCGCCGCCCTGTTGTTGGCCGCCGCCGCGCCGTTCACCACCGTTTTCCGCAAAGGGGTTTATTACGCCGCCGATCTTCGCCAGCCCGGCACCTCCGGCCTGGCCATCGAACCGGAAAGCGCCGAATTCCCCAAGGAAACCGATGTCACCGTGCGGGCCGGGGTGCTCCGCTGGGAACAAACCGCCCATTTGGAATACCGTGACGCCAGCGGCCTCCGCCGCCATCCCATGAACCCGACGGAGGACGGTTTCCGGTTCACCTTTTACAGTGTGGAAGAAGACGTGGATTACCGGATCGTGACTCCCTCGCTGCGCTCCCCGTGGTATCAAATTTCCACTTACATTCCGCCCGCCATTGAGGAATTCCAAATCACGGTGGAGCCGCCCGCATACACCCGCTTGGAAACGGAGACCCACGACGGGCAGCGCGATTTGACCGCGGTCGAGGGAAGCCTGCTGACCTGGGAACTGCGGCTGCCCGGCGAAACCACCGCGCGGCTGGAAACGGAGGACGGAGCGATGCGCCTTGACCCGGTTGACGAACAGCGTCACCGGCTGGAGTGGCGGGTGGACGGGGACCTGCCGCACCACATCGTGCTGACCGACGAAGAGGGCCGCACCGCGCGGACGCCCGAGTTTGTCATCAAAGCCCGGCCGGATTACCCGCCGACCATCGAAATCACCGACCCGGGCCGCGACACGGAAGCCGAACCCGACGCCCAAGTGAGACTTTCGGCCCTCGCTTCGGATGATTTCGGCCTCGCCTCGGCCACCCTGCATCTCTCGATTTCGGGGGAACGCCGCATCGAGCGCCCGCTGTTTCGCGCCGCCGCCGGTCCCCGCGCCGAACCGGTGTTGGAACGGGTCATGTCTCCCCTCCTCGACCTGCTCACCTTGCAAGTGGAAGAGGGTGACGTCATCAGTTATTTCGTCACCGTCACTGACAACCGGGAACCGGAGCCGCAAACGACCCGATCCACCATTTATTTTATCGAAGTCCGCGAGGAAGTCGTGCCCGAGGAGATGGACGGGCAACCGATGGAGCTGGAGGAGATCGACCTGCAGGCCCTGATCGTGGAAATGAAACGATTGATCCGCCTGAGTTGGGGGGGATTGGCCCTCTCCGAAGAACACCTTTCGCGCGCCATTCGCGAAATTTCCACTTCGCTCGAAACCGTCCGCCTCGACACCCTCCGGGTGCAGCAGGAAGTGCTCGATCAAGCCGGTGAG
>PXDN01000067.1 GCA_003566375.1 Opitutia bacterium | reverse complement strand
CGGCTGGGTGGGGTTCGCGTTGCTGTTGATCCCGCCAATCAAATTGCTGCGGGCGATGGGGCGGGAGGGGTGGCGGGATCCGTTTGTGCGGTGGACGTTGTTCGGGTGCGGGTTGATCCTGGTTTACGCGGCGATGGATTTTCCCCTGCAAAATCCGGCCGTGCTGGCTCTGTTCGCCGTGCTCTTTGCCACCGCCGTCAAGGTCGGCCTTCTGCCGCCGGAGGAGGATTCCGAAGGGACCCGGATCTCCTGATCCCGCCAATGGCGTGGGACTGCTTTAATTTTCCGCGCGGTTTAGGCGGAGGACTTTGCCGGGGCTGGTGGATTGGGGTTGGCCGTCGCGCAGGACGAAGTCTCCGTTGACCAAGACGTGAACAAATCCCTCCGCCAATTGGTGCGGTTCCTCGAAGGTGGCCCGGTCCCGAACGGCGGCGGGATCAAACACCGCGAGGTCGGCGGCCCAGCCGGGCCGCAGGAGTCCGCGCCGCCAGTGGCGGGGATCTTCGGAATTCCCGCGGTTTTGGTCGAGGCCGAGGGTGGCGGCGGGAAGACCGGTCATTTTGTGGATGGCCTCCGGCAGGGAGAGCCGGCCCTGCTCCCGGACATGCCTGGCCAGCACCCGCGCGAACGCGCCGTGGCCGCGGGGGTGGCGCATGGTGGGGCTGCCGTCGGAGGAAACCATGACGCCGGGCGCGGCCAGAAAGGTTTCCATCACTTCCTCATCCATCACGAAATAGGCCGCCGAGGCGCCGGAGGGGCCCATTCCGATGAGAATCTCCTCAAAAGGAACGCCGGCTTCGTCCGCCGCCTGGGCCAGGGTTTTTCCCCGCCAGCGTCCGGTGCCGAAGAGCGTGGCTTGGGGGCCGTTGCGCAGGTTGACCCGTTCCCGCAGGAAAGCGGCCAGCTCGTCCCGCCGTTCCCTGACGACTTCGGCGTAGTCATGGGGTGGTTTGGCCCAATCCGGGAAAACGATGCCGATGCCGGTGAAACTGGCGGTGTAGGGGTAAACATCGGCGGTGACGGTCAATCCCTCCCGGCGTGCGTTTTCCAGAATGCGGAGAATTTCCTCCGCCCGTTCCCGGCCATGGCCGTAGACGATTTTCAGGTGGGAGACGTGCAGGTTGACTCCGGAGGCGCGGCCTTGTTCGAAAAACTCGTCCAGCGCCGCCTCAATGGCGTCGTCATCCTCGCTGCGCAGGTGGCTCATCACCAATCCGCCTCTTGCCGCCACCACGCGGGCGAGGGCGGCCAGCTCCCCGGGTCCGGCGAAGGAGCCGGGTTGGTATTCCAATCCCGTGGTCATGCCAAAGGCACCCGCCGCCATCGCGGTCTCCAGCATGCGGACCATGTTGCCAATGGAGTCCGCGCCCGGTTCCGGATCGAGGCCCACCCCCGAGCGGGTGCGCAGGGTTCCGTGGCCGACAAACGGCGCGATGTTGGGGGCGGCGCCGGTTTGCTCGACGTTGCGCCGCCAGGTTTCCAAGTCGTCCGCGTGGAGACTCGAGCCGTCTTGGCCGAGGCAAAGAGTGGTCACGCCCATGTGGATGAAATTGGGAAAAGCCGGCGTGGAGGTCGGATTGCCGTGAGCATGGGTGTCGATGAACCCCGGGGTGATCACCAACCCGGACACGTCCAGCACGCGGACCTCGCCGCCGCCGTCCCACTCGCCGATGGCGAGAATGCGGCCCCCGCGCACCCAGAGATCGGCCTGTTGCGGTTCCGCGCCGGTGCCGTCAATCAGGGTGCCGCCGCGCAGGTGGAGAACCTCCCCGAAGAGCGTGGTCGGAGTGGGGAAGCAACCGGCCGCGAGGGCGGCCAGGGAGAAAACGAGCCGGATGATCATTCGGAAAAGTCAGACCCGTCCTCCGCAAAAAAGCGAGATGAATTGAAGCGGAGGACTCCTCCATTGCATCGTCGTTGCCTCTCTTCAACGGGACCAATTCGGAATGTGAGGCGGCGATTGTCCTTGTTAACTAATGCATTGACCTAAGGACGGGTTTCAAGCAGAGAAGTTGGTAATTCACCAGTTTACATGAACACTTTTACACGGGCATTCCCCCTTCTTGCCATTGCTTGCGCCGGATTTTTTTAATCTCCGTTGCTCCCGTTTTTTCCCAAAGTCTCAATCCCGGCGTCATCCGCGTGGTGGCGGTGGAAGGAACGGTTCACGCCGTGACGGAGGAGGGGCGGGGTTCCGTTTCTTCCGGGATGACGTTGAAGCAAGGCAGCCGCTTGATCACCTCCGACGCCTCCAAGGTGGTGCTGGCGTTTTCCAACGGGGCGGCCGTCACGCTGGGTCCCAACACCGACCTGTCGATTGATGAATTTCTGCAGGGGCCGGGGACTTCAACCAACCAACCGAATCCCTCCAGCAAAAAACTCGGCCTCCGGCACGGCGAAATTTTCGGCAATATCGAGCGGTTGGACGACCGTTCCCAATTCACGGTGTCCACCCCCATCGGCACGGCGGGCATTCGCGGCACCCTTTTTCGAATTTCCTACGATCCGCTGAACCAAATCGCCAGGATCTCCACGGTGGACGGGGATGTGGTGTTCGAAGGGATCGACGGGCAAACCTACCAAGTGCCCGCTGGCGAGGAAGTCACCATCCGGTTTGCAGTTCGGGATGACGGAACCGTGGAAATTCTGGATGCGGAGACGACCCGTCTGCCAAGCGCGGAGGCCGTTCGCATCATCAGGGAACTGTTGTTGGTGATGGCCGACCATCTCGGCATTCCGATACACCAGTTGCCGGCATCGACCTTCGAGGGCGAGTTGTTGAGTCCCTCCCGCTGAGGGAAACCGGACGGTCGCGTGAACAGGGCCGGCAACGGGATGGGAATCCGCTGGTGGCCGTTGCTGCTGTTGATTCCCCTGGGCGGGGCGGCCGCCGGATGGGCGGGATGGTTTGCTCCCGCCGACCGGATGCTGCAACGCTGGTTTTACCAGTGGCGGGGGGAACTCGAATCGCCCGCGCGCATCATTTACGTCGATGTGGACGCGGAGGCCACGCGCGCGTTGGGCGGCCAGCCGTGGAACCGCGCGGTCTTCGCGGCGTTGGCGGAGGTGTTGTTGGATCAGGGGGGCGCCCGCGCGGTGGCGTTTGATTTTGTGTTTTCCGAATACGGGCATCCGGCGGCCCGCGCCGGCAACGCGGAACTGCGCCGGGTCGGGGACCGGTTTCCCGGCCGGTTGATCCACGCGGCCACCTATTCCACCGGTCTCGGGGCGGTGAGCGGGGAACGGCGTTTTCCGTTTCGGTTCGAGGGCGCGGTGGATCCCGATGAGGGGGATTTGCCGGAGATGGCGGAGTTCGCGGTGGCGGGTTTCCATTCAAAAATCGGGTTGATTGACGTGATCGAAAAAGACGGCATGCCGCGCGAGGCCCCTCTCTTCGCCCGCGCGAGGGGCCTGACTTATTGGCATTTCGCCCTCCACCTTGCCATGTCCCACTGGGGCGCGGAACCCCAAGGCCTGCGGTTGTCGCCGGATTATCAGTATTTGGATGTTCACGACGACGGTGGGCGCTTGTTGCAAAGAATTCCCCTGCGCCGCGAACAATTGGTGACCATCAACTGGCACCATCGCTGGGATTCTCCCTTGAACAACCGCCACAGCGCGGCCGAGGTGGCCTACCATGCCGCCCGGTTGGAGAGTGATGATCCTGAAGAAAGGAAGGAGGCCCGCCGGTTCTTCGACCTGTTTGCCGAAGCCATTGTGCTCATCGGCCCGGTGGATCCGTTGTTGGGGGACCGGGCGCCGAGCCCTTTTGATCACGACGCTCCGGTACCCAAAGTCGGGGCGCACGGCAATCTCGCCATGACCCTGATTTCCGGGCGGTTTTTATCGGAACACCCGCCGTTGTCGCAGGCGTGGCTGACGTTTGCCTTCGCGGTCGCCCTGATCCCGTTGCTGGTCATGGAACGGCGGGGTCAGATCGCGGGCAAGGCGGCCGCGTTGGTTTTGTTGACCGGATTTGTCGGCGTGGCTTGGTATTTTTTCGCCCACCGGTTGACGGTCATTCCCGTGGGCGGACCGGTGCTGACCGGAACCGCCACCGCGGTGGCCGCTCTGGCTTTTCAGGCGGGAGCGGCGGTGCGCCAAAAAAAGCGGGTCCGGGATTTGTTTGGCGCCTACCTGGCTCCGGAGGTCGTCCGGCAGATGGTCGATGAGAGACGGGAGCCGAAACTCGGGGGCGAGGAGGTGGTGGTCACCGCTCTGTTCAGCGACGTGGAAAAATTCTCCACCTTTTCCGAACTGATGCCTGCCGTCGAACTGGTGACGTTGATGAATGAATACCTCTCGG
>PXDN01000133.1 GCA_003566375.1 Opitutia bacterium | reverse complement strand
TGGACGTTGGCCGCCCCCGGGGGTTGCGATCATTTCAATGAACCAACGATTTTCAAATTGCTTCCATCAATCATTCCTAACGCGACAATAATTTTAGCAGGTGCTAAAATTATTGTCGCGTTAAGGTGTTGAAGCGGGGACCCCTTCACTTGAAAAAATTAAACCCCCGGCCTCCAAGGCCGAAGGCTTACCGTCCCTCGGTTCCGGCTGCCAGCACGGCGTTGCGGCCGACACGGGCGGCGGCGGACCGGGCGGCCTCGCTGACCCGCGCGTCGGCGGCGTTGTCAGCAACGGCGTCGAGGGCGAGACGGGCCTCCTCGGTGCGGGCGCGTTGCAGGGCCATCACGGCGGTCAGCCGAACATGCAACCCGTTCTCGCCGACCACGGCGGCATGAGTGAGTTCGGGCACGACCACCGAGTTGAATTTCTCCCGCGTTTTGACGTCGTTTTCCTCTTCATTCAGCAAACTGGCCAGCAGGTCGTATCCGGTGACCCGGGCCGCCAAATCCGTTTCCTCCAAGGTGATTTGCAAAACCGTGGCGGAATCCAACCCGCTTTGTCCCTGCAAGGCCCGGTATAAATTCATGCGAATGACCGGATCCCGCTCGGCCCGCAGGGAGGCGACGATCTCTTTTTGCAAGCCGCTGGAATCCTCGCTGCTGGTCAGCCACCAAACGGCGGCACTGCGCACGGCGGGATCCTCGTCGGACAACAACTCCACCAAAAAACCACCCGCGCCGCCGTCACCGGCGGGAAGCGGCATCACGGTGGCAACATGGGTGGGGCGATTGCGGGGCACGGGGTCGGGAGAAACAGGTTCCGGAACAGCGCTCACCAAGCTTTCACCGGAAGGGCTGGCTTCGGGAGGGATGGCGGCGGCACCGGAATCGGTGGGAATGGACAAATCCTCATCCGTCCAGACCTCGGAAATGGAGGAAAGGAGAAGTATCGAACAAATGGTGGCAGAGGAAATGGCCCCGGCTCCCACCAGCCCGATCATTTGAATTCGTGTGCCTGCCATGAAAGTTTGTTTCGCGAATTGCGAAGTAAATGAACAACATTACGCTGAGAATCGTTCCTGTAAACGCCAATTTACTTGACCCTTTTTAATTCGCTACTTTGCAGTTTCTTACGATTTCATTCTTTCTCCCGCCCCGGACGTCTTTTCCAAACGACAGGGACCATCGCCCTACTCGATTCGCCTACCCGAAGACAGGGTTTCCGTCGCTGACAAAACGGTGGGCGACAATCACGGCCCTCTGAAAGGGAACGAATCTTGGCCAACGGGCGGGTTGGAGCCCGTTTCAAGGAATTGGTTACATATGATTTGTTAAGGGACGGTCTCCCTTTGGATTTTCGTTTGCCACAATAGGAAACCCGCGCCATGCTTTGCGTGTCATGGCATTCCGCCGCCATGCGGTTGCCTGTCCCGCAGATTTTCCGGCGGTCAATCGCCGCCTATCGGCAAAACAACAATGTCACAAACAGAGGAAACCAATATGTTGGAAATGTTGAAAAGAACCGTCTTCGCCGGAATCGGCGCGGCCGTCACCACCAAAGAACGCGTGGAGAGCATTCTCCAGGAATGGGTCGAGCAGGGAAAACTGACCAAGGAGGAGGCCGCCAAAATGGCCAACAAAATCGCCGAGGATGGCAAAAAGGAGTTTGAACGATCCCGCGAGGAGATTTCGCAAAACCTGCAAAAAGCGTTTGGCCGCGAAAAATACGTGTCGGAAGAGGAATACGGCAAACTGGAAGCCCGCGTGGCCATGCTCGAAGCGGCCGAAGCGGTCCGCCAAAAAGAAGAAGCCAAAACCAAACCGGCCGCAAAGTCCGCTTCCAAAAAAGATTCCTAACCCCCGGTGACGGCGGACGCCACCGTCCCGGGCCGCCGCCGGTCCCGACCCGGCGGGCGGCGGCCGCGCCATCTTTTCCCGTGCTGACGTGCTGAACCCACTCGATCTCTACCACAACACCGTTCGGGCCAAGGAAATCGTCACGGTTTTCGCCCGTTACGGTTTCAACGACCTTTTCCAGCATCTGGACGGCTACCGGGGATTGCTCGGCCGCTTCATGCCCAAACCCAAGGAGGACCTGACCACGTGGGAGCGCATCCGCCACGCCTGCGAGGATCTCGGGCCGACCTTTGTAAAGATGGGGCAAATTCTCAGCATGCGCCCCGACATCGTCCCCCAGGAATTGGCGCGGGAGTTGCGCAAGTTGCAAGACGCCGTGCGCCGCCAACCGAACGAGGAGATGATGGAGGTGCTGCGGGAGGAACTCGGCCAACCGCCCGAGGCCTTGTTTTCGGAATTCAACCCCTCCCCCATCGGCACCGCCTCCCTAGCCCAAGTTTATTTGGCCACCCTGCGGGAAAACGGCGAACGGGTGGCGGTGAAAATCCAGCGGCCCAACATCCAACGCCAAGTGGAGACCGACCTCGACCTGCTGGGGTGGTTCGTGGGGCAAATGGACCAGCGGGTGGAACAGTTTCAAGCGTTCGACTTGCCGGTTTTGGTGGAGGAATTGAAGAAGGCCATCATCAAGGAACTCGATTTCCGCAACGAGGCCCGCAACATGCAATTTTTCAACTCCCAAAACCCAAATCCGGAGGAAGTTTTCGCGCCCAAAATTTTCGACGAACTCACCACCTCCCGGGTCATCGTGATGGAGTGGATCGAGGGCCAACGCATGGATGAGGCGATATTGCCCAAGACCAAAGGTAAAGAAGTAGCCCGCGCGGGCGCCCGGTCCCTCCTTCACCAAGTCTTGATCTCGGGCTTTTTTCACGCCGACCCCCACCCCGGCAATCTCAGTCTCACGCTCGACCGGCGAATCTGCTTTTTCGATTGGGGCATGGTCGGCCAACTGACCCGGCGCATGCGCCACCATTTGGGCGACTTGATGGCGGCGGCGGTTGATCAGGACGCCGAGCGCATCGTGCGCATCGCCGCCATGCTCGCGCAGTCCGAGCGCAAGGCAAATTACAGGCGGATGGAAAAAGAAATCACCTTCACCCTCCGCGAACATTTCGAAATGGAGAACGGCCGGCAGCAAATCGGGCGTCTGATTCTGCGGCTGTTCTACATTTTCGGCAGCAACGGCCTCAACATCGCCCATGACTATTCCCTGATGGCCAAGGCGGTTCTTTCCATTGAGGAGGCGGCGGATGAACTCGATCCCGATTTTGACATCCGCGATCTCGCCCGCCCCGTGTTGAGGCAATTGCAACGCGAAAAATGGAGCCCCTCCGCCATCAAGCGGGACGCCGTCATCATCAGTTCGTCGGTGTTTCACTTTATGAAGGAGTTCCCGACGGAACTGGTCCGCGCGCTTCGGCGCCTCGACACCGACGAGTTGACCCTGAATTTTCAGCACAAAGGATTGGAAGGCCTGACCGACTCCCTCAACAGCGCCAGCAACCGGATCACCCTCGGCGTTATCATCGGTTCGCTGCTGATCGGTTCCTCCCTGATCATCCGTATCGGCAATCAACCGTATTTCGCCATCGGCGTGACCGGCTATTCCCTCTCCGCCGTTCTGGGGTTTTGGGTCATCATCGACATCATCCGTCACGGCAAACACCGCTGATCCCATGCGCTCCGTCCCTATCAATCCGTTTACCCGGAACAGCCTGTTTCTGGTTACCCTCTGTCTCTCCGCCGCCCTCTTCCAACCCGGCGGGTCGGCCCGCGCCGGGCAAGCCGCCGCCGTTCGGGTCGGCGCGGAAATGTTGCTCGAGGAACACCGGGAGCTGATCGCCGGAAAACGGCTCGGGCTCATCACCAATCACAGCGCGGTCATTGGCGACCGCCATTTGATCGATTTCCTCCACCGGGACCCGGCCGTTCGCATCACCGCCCTCTTCGGTCCGGAGCACGGGATTCGCGGAACCGCCGACGCGGGCGAAGCGGTCGCCGACAGCGTGGACTCCCTGACCGGCGCTCCGGTGCACAGCCTCTATGGACCCGTGCGC
Organism: Opitutia bacterium; assembly: GCA_003566375.1. Taxonomy (GTDB): domain Bacteria; phylum Verrucomicrobiota; class Verrucomicrobiia; order Opitutales; family T3Sed10-336; genus T3Sed10-336. The sequence continues at coordinate 13,737 of PXDN01000133.1, read as the reverse complement.
CGCCCCACTCCGGAAATGCTGGCGGAGGTGGACCTGCTGTTGTTCGACATGCAGGATGTGGGCGCGCGTTTCTACACCTACCCGGCCACCATGGGGCGGGCGATGATCTCAGCCGCCGAAGCGGGTATCCCCTTTGTCGTTCTGGACCGGCCCAATCCCCTGGGCGGGCTGCAAATGGAGGGGCACATCCGCGAGGAACGGCACCGCTCCGGTATCGGGCTGTATCCCACTCCGATAACCCACGGCATGACGGTGGGGGAACTGGCCCGCATGATCCAAGGCGAAGGGTGGCACGAAGGTTTGGAAACCCTCGAACTCCACGTCATCCCGGTCCAAGGATGGCGGCGGGAGATGTTGTGGAGGGAAACCGGCCTGCCGTGGATCCCGCCCAGCCCGAACATCCCCGACGTGGAAACGGCTCTGGTCTATCCCGGAACCTGTTTGTTCGAAGGCACCACCGCCAGCGAGGGCCGGGGCACCTTTCAACCGTTTCTCCAAGTGGGCGCGCCCGGAGTCGATCCCGATAAAGTGGCCCGTGAATTAAATGACCGGAACCTGCCCGGCCTGCGTTTCACCGCCATCCGTTTCCAACCCGAAAGCATTCCGGGCATGTCGCGCGAGCCGAAACTGCTGGGGAAAGAGGTGCCGGGTGTGAAACTGGCCGTGACCGGCGAACGGGCCCTCCAACCGGTCGCCGCCGGTATCCACTTGCTGGATGTTTTTTACCGCCACCTGCCCGAGGATCGCCGGGCTGATTTTTTCCACCCTCGGGGCATCCGCATTCGGACCGGTGTGGAGACCGCGCACCAACGGATCGAGGAAGGCGCCGAGGTGGAGGAAATCATCCGGGACTGGCAACCTGACACCGCCCGTTTCGCCCGACAACGAGAACCGTATTTGCTCTACGAATAAATTGCATCAGATTCAGGATGGTGGTTACCCATGGCTGCCGCCAATGCTGGCGAGTTCCGTTGTTTCAGTCCGAAAAATGCCGCCGCTGGTTTGGTAAAAGGCGTCCGGCAGGTCGAAGGCCGCCGCCGTTCCGCGCACCCAGGGTTCGGCGGCCAGGGGATGGCCGCTCACCATGGCCTCCCAATTCCGGTAATTTTGCGCCCCGTTCGTTTCCACCACTCCGACGGATAAACCGGGTAACGGCTCCAGGCGGGCGGCGAAGTTTTTATTCCACTCGACCATCAACGGATTCACGGTCAGGTCGGCGCAAAAACAGGGTATCCCGCGTTGCCGGGCGGCCCGGGCGACGCGCAAGCTCATGCTGACCGTTTTGGCAATCGGTTTCAACGCCACCGCGCCGTAGCCCTGCTCCATCCGGGCCACCGCATCCGCCTCGGTATGGGCGCTTTCATCGGCGGCCACACGCACCGGAATCGCCGACACATCCTCCGTGAATTCCTCCGAAAACGGTTCTTCCAAGAGATGAACGCACTCCAGCGCCCCGATCTTCTCGGCGTGGTCGAGCAGGCGCAGGACCCGGTCCACCGAATCATAGCGTCCGTTGCCGTCAAGGTAGTAGGCGACTTTCCCGTTGGCCGTTTCCGCGAAGGAATGATCGCGCAGCCGTTCATGGATGCGGCTCAGACGTTCCTTGTCCCAGGCCAGCATGGCCTCCCGGTTCCCGTCCCCGTGCGGATCGGAACCGATTTTGATTTTCAGAAAAAAACAACCGGACGCGGCCAGGGAATCGATTTCCTGATCGGATGTGCCGTAGGCGATGAGGGGAACTTTGGCCAACCGTTTCTGCCGGCCCGCCAGGACCGGGCGGAATTCCTCCGGCAAGACCTCCTCAAATGATTCCGTCCCCAAAGCGCGCGCCCGCAATATCCAGGCCGCCGCGTCGACCGCCACCAACGCGTTAAGAGCGAACGTCGCCCGCAAGCCGGCCAATCCGGTGATCTCCCGTCCGCGTTCCAGCACCGCTGGGAAAATGTCGTCCAGCATTTCCAGTGGGTCGGCAAAGTCGCGACCGCGAATGAGCCGCAGGGCGTGGTCGGTCAGCAACAGCATCATGGCGTTGCCGCCCGCCTCGCTTTGCCGGGAAAACACCGCCGCGTCCGACCACAACACGCTTTGCACGCCGAGCCCGTTGGCGGCACGCCCCTCCGTATCGGCAAGGCCGGCGGCGATCTGCCACAACTCGGTCAGGGAACCGCCTTTGAACCCAAACGGTTTCAACAACGGTTCGCGGGAAAAGCGCAAAGAGATATCTCGAATCGAAATCATGTGGTCGGCAACGGTTTCATTTTCCCCATCCAAGGACGGCACGGGACGAAAGGCAACCCAGCGAAGGAGAAATGGAGCATTGGAGTCGTGGTGCGGGTAGATAGGTGGCGACGCCGGCTTGCCATGGGTCGCGGGGTCTCCATTGTGATTGGCCATGCGTTTCCTCTTTCGATTCCTTGTCCCTTCCGTGCGGAGGTGGCCATGGCTCCCCGTCCCGGCGCTCCTTTTTCTCTCCGGAATTCTCATGAGTGCCCAACCCAAACCCGATTTCAGCGAAGTCCGCGCCGTTTTCCAAACCGCCGTCGCGGAAAACGTTTTCCCCGGGTGCGTGGCCGCGGTCGGCAACAGGGACGGGCTTTGGTGGTTGGAAAGTTTTGGCCACATGGACCAATCCGGAACCGACGCCGTGAAAACCGATGCCGTGTATGATTTGGCCTCGCTGACCAAGGTTGTGGGCACCACCGCGGTGCTGATGAAACTGGTGGCGGCGGGGAAACTGGATACCGACTCCCGCGTCGCCGACCACTTGCCGGAGTTTCCGGGGTTTGCCGAAAGCGACGAAGAGGCGGGGTGGCGCCGGGAACTCACCATCTCCCACCTGCTGCGCCACACCGGCGGCCTGGTTTCGTGGCGTCCGTATTTCCGGGAAGTCGATTCTTACGAAGACCTGTTGCGGGCGGTGATGGCGACGCCCCTGGAGCGGCGTCCGGGCGGCGGATACCGCTACAGCGACCCTGGATTCATCCTGCTCGGAGAAATCGCCGCCCGCGCCGGTGGAACGCCGCTTCCTGAACTGGAGGAATCCTTGGTCTTCACTCCACTCGGCATGCAAGAGACCCGTCGCAACCCGCCCCCAGACTGGCGGCAGCGCATCCCGCCCACCGAATGCGATCCCGACGGGGATGGTTTCCTTCACGGCGTGGTTCACGATGAAAACGCGCGCGCGGCGGGCGGGGTGACCGGACACGCCGGACTCTTTTCCACCGCCGAAGACCTCGCGCGGTTTGCCGGTGAACTCCTGCGGGCCGCTGATGGCCAAAGCGATTGGCTGCCCCGCGAAGTCCTGGGCCTGTTCACCACCCGCGATCCGGCATCCCGCAACCGGGGCTTGGGCTGGGGCATGGCACCCGGAGGCGGAGAGGAGGAGGGGCGGCTATCGCGGGAAGCCTTCGGACACACCGGCTTCACCGGCACCTCGATCTGGATCGACCCCGGGCGGAATCTGTTTCTCATTTTGTTAAGCAACCGGGTTCACCCCACGCGGGAAAATTCCCGCATCGGCCCGGTCCGCGCCGATTTCACTCGGACAGTGGTCCGCGCGGTCGCGGCAACACCCAACGAAAGGCCCTGATGGGGGCGGGTGTGGACGCCGTTGGACAATCAACCCGAAAACATGCCTTTCCGGACCATCGAAGGATAAACCTCTCCCACGAAAACATGCGACCCCTCCGCGTGGATCGGAAGATTGCGGATAGGCCCCCGCTTTGTTAAAAAGAGGGGCCAGAGCCCGTCCTCCCGTACCATGGCTCCACCACAATTCTCTCCGTACGACCGTTGGCGGATCGTGTCTTGATTGGACCGCCGGGAATTTGTTTGAATGGGGATCATGTTTGGCAAAATTTCCCGTATTATTGGCAGCCTGCTGTTGGGTTCGGTCTCCGGAGCCTGCGCGGACGCTTCTCCCAATAGCACCGCTCCGGCCCAATCCGCCATGAATTACCGCATCGTCGAAACCGCTTACGGCCCGGCCATCCGCTTCCATGACTGGGCGGTCACGCGGGGTAACCTTCCCACCGATCACGTTTTCCGGGAAACCCGCGGGGTTTGGAAACCGGGCGGCGAAGGCGTGGACGCCCTCTTCCACGCGGGGGGGCACTTGCAGCTTTTTGCCACTGCTCCCGCGCGCGTTACCCGCCGGGATTATCTCTACGGCGGCGGCGGGGACGTGGAGCTGGTTTTCCGCTTCGAGATCGAACGGCTGGGCGCGGACGGCAGCCTCGGGTTTCATCTCAACGGCACCCACCGGGGCGGCGGCGATAGCGGCTTCCGCGTGGTCTTCACACCCGGCCTGGCCACCGTTTACCACGGGACCGGGAGGGTCGCCCAAACTCCCTTCGACACCCAACCGGGCGTCCCGCGCGAACTCGCCTTCGTCACGCTCGGCAACTCCTGGGAGGTCCGGCTCGATGCCAACCGAGCGGCCGGAGGAACATTTTCCCAGGAAAGCCAGGACAACGAGGGTTGGATTCACCTCGAAGCGGAAGAGGCCGGCATCCGCCTGCTCGCTTTCGCGGAACATTTCATTGTCCACGACAAACCGTTTCCCCAATGGCGAAAAACCGAACTTCTCCACGAAGAGACCTTCGGGCGCGCTTCATGGGAAGAAAACTGGCTGGTCAACGGGGTTGAGCCGACCGTGACCGACCAATATTTTTTGTATCACCCCATGAGCAACGTCATCCTCAACCGGCGGTTCGAAGGACCCCTCGCGGTTGAAATTGAAGCCACTCCCATGCCCAACGATGATTTCAGCGCGGGCCTGACCGACGCGATTTTCATTTGGATGATGGACCATCCGGACGAAGATTTGCCCGACTTCATGCGCGGGCTTCCCAATGCCGCCCGCCCGCATTACGATCCGGTCGCCTTTTACTGGATGGATTTCGGCGGCACCAACAACGTCACCACCCGCCTGCGCCGCAGTCCCCACCTGCGCATGGTCCGCCAGTTTACCGACGAACCCCGCCTGCTCCGCCGCGACACCACCTACCAAATCACCTTGGTGCAAAACGGATCCACCTTCGAATTTTGGGTGAACGGGGAACCGTGGATACAAGCCCATGATCCGGAACCGTTGACCTCGGGTTATCTGGGGCACCGTTCCTTCAACTCGGAATTGAAAATCACCGGTTTCCAAGTATGGCGCATCGAAAACTGATCCGGGTCGGCCTGCTCGGGGCCGGCCGCCACTCCACCGCCACGCACGGCCCGGCGCTGCGCAAACTCGCCTCCCGCTATGAGAGCGGGATTGAGCTGGCGGCTGTTTGTGATCTCGACCGGGAAAAGGCCGATACCTACGCCCAAACATTCGGTTTCCGCGCCGTTTACACCACCTTGGATGACATGCTGGCGGCGGAGAAAATTGACGCCTTGTTTCTCATCACTCCACTTGCCCTTACCGAAAAAATTGCCGCCGACGCCCTTCCCCGGGGGATACCGCTGCTGATCGAAAAACCGCCCGGCACCACCGCCGCCGCCGCGGGTCGCCTGCGCGACCTGGCCCGCCGGACCGGCACCCCGCACATGGTCTCCTTCAACCGGCGGTTTAATCCGGTGCTGACCCGCGCGCGCGAATGGCTGGAAGCCGATCCCGCCTCCCGCCGCCCGCAACTGGCCGTCTCCCGAATGCTCCGCCACAACCGGCGCGAACCCGATTTCGTGGTCGGCACCGGCATTCACGCCATCGACGCGACCACCGCCCTGCTCGGCCGCCCCCGCGCCGTGCTTTCGGTCAACCAGCCGCCCGACGGAACGGAGGTCCGGTTTTACCAAGCCTCGGTCGCCTTCGCATCCGGCTGCCACGCCTCCTTCCTGATCGCCCCGGCCTGCGGTCGGCACGAAGAAACGATGCACCTGCACGGGCGGGATTTTTCGCTCGATCTCGATTTTTTTGCCCACCGCTTCCAGGTGTGGCGGGAAAAAAGGGTGGTCGAAGAATGGATTTTGCCGGAATCGGAAAACGACGGGATCGCCGACGTGACGGCGGAAACCGAGGCCTTTCTGAACGGCATCCGCGACGGCCGCCCGCGTCCGGACTTGGAGGACGGCCTCATCTCCCTGCAACTCGCCGAAGCGATCCAAAACGCCGAGGGCAAGGTTGGTTCGCTATGACGTTGAACCGGCACTCCCGGCGAATATGATTCCGAACATGCTCACTTGCACGAAAACTTACACGGACATTCCGTTCGCCCACCGGCAACATCACCATGACGGCCATTGCGCCTTCATCCACGGGCACAACTGGTCCATTTCCATCACTTTCGGCTGTCATCGCACCGACGAAAACGGCTTCATTGTCGATTTCGGCAAACTCAAGTTTCTGCGCGAATGGATCGACAAGCACCTCGATCACGCCTGCGTGCTCAACGAGGATGATCCCATTCGCGACGCATTGGTAACGGCGGCTCCCGGCGCGTGGAAAATCCACTTGGTGAAAAGTTGCTCCTGCGAGGGCATCGCCGCGCATTTGTACCAAATTTTCAATGACATGGTAAAAGCCCGCACCGAAAACCGGGCTTTCGTTCTCCAAGTGGAGGTGAAAGAAGACGCCAAAAACGCCGCCGTTTACCGGGGCCGGGAAGATTCGCCGGCCTAAGCGGAAACCGGGGAGTGATTCCGAACCGGACCGCCGGGTTGGGAACTCAACTCCAGGGTGTCGGCAAAATGGCAGCGGGCGAAATGCCCCGGCTCCACCTCGCGCCACTGGGGAATCTCCTTTCCGCAACGTTCTTCGGCATACGGACAGCGTGGATGAAACGGACATCCGGGGGGAGGATTGGACGGATCGGCGGTCTCCCCCCGCAAAACCACCCGCTGCTTCCGCAAGCGGGGATCGGGCACGGGCACGGCTGAAAGCAGCGCCTCGGTGTAGGGGTGGCGCGGGCGGCGGTAAATGCGGTCCACTTCCGTCAACTCCACCAGTTGGCCTACATACATTACCCCCACGCGGTCCGAGATGTGCCGCACCACGCTGAGATCGTGGGCGATGAAAAGGTAGGTCAGCCGCCGTTTCTCCTGCAAATCCCGCAAAAGATTCAGTACCTGCGCCTGCACGGAGACATCCAGGGCCGAGACTGCCTCGTCGGCCACGATCAGGCTTGGGTTCAGGGCCAGGGCACGGGCGATCCCGATGCGCTGGCGTTGGCCGCCGCTGAAGGCATGGGGATAGCGTTGCAAATGACGGGGGTCCAAGCCGACTTGGTTCAGCAATTCCCGCACCCGGTCGGCCCGCTCGGCCCGGTTTTTCATGCCGTGGAGCAACAGCGGTTCCCCCACCAAGTCAAAAACCGTCATGCGCGGATTCAGGGAGGCGTAGGGATCTTGGAAAATCATCTGCATGGGGCGGCGCAGACTTTTCAACTGCTCCGGCCCGGCGGCGGCCACGTCGTGCCATTGGCGGCCAACCCGGAATTGAATTCCGCCCGAGGTCGGGTCGAGGGCGCGCAGAATGAGGCGGCCGACGGTGGTTTTTCCCGAACCGCTCTCCCCCACCAGCCCGAAGCACTCCCCCTCGGCCAGATCAAAGGTCACGCCGTCCACCGCTTTCACGCGGCCGACCTCGCTTTGGAAAAACCCTTTGCGAATCGGAAAATGTTTCCGCAAATCACGGACCCGCAGCAACGGCTCGTTAGTCGTCCCGCTCATTGGTCCGCCTCCATGTGCCGCACCCAGCAGGCGTTAGCGTGGCCGGGCTTGTCCTCAAGCAGAGGCGGGCGCTCACCGGTGTCGCATTTACCCGGCACCATCTCATCGCATCGGGGATGATAGGGACAGCCCGCCAAGGTCGTGAACGGATCGGGCACGGAACCGCGAATCGCCTTGAGGGGCGTTTTTCGCTCCACCGCCATGCCGGGAATGGATTGCAACAACGCCCGCGTGTAAGGATGACGGGGGTCCTCAAAAATTTTGTCCACCGGGGCCTGCTCCACCACCCGCCCCATGTACATAACCGCAACCTCATCGGCCAACTGCGCCACCACGCCGAGATCGTGCGTGATCAGGAGAATCGACATGCCCATCTCCTTCTGCAAGTCGCTCATCAAATCGAGAATTTGCGCCTGAATGGTAACATCGAGCGCGGTTGTCGGTTCATCGGCGATGAGCAACTCGGGGCGGCAGCAAAGCGCCATGGCGATCATGGCCCGCTGCCGCAAACCGCCGCTCATCTCGTGGGGATATTGGTCAAAACGTTTTTCCGGATCGGGGATGCCGACCCGCCTCATCATCTCCACCGCGTGCTTGCGGGCTTCCTTGCGGTTTTTCCCCATGTGCAGCCGCGCCGCCTCGGCAATTTGGCTGCCGGCGGTGTAAACCGGACTGAAGGAGGTCATCGGCTCTTGGAAAATCATGGCGATGCGGTTGCCGCGGATGCCGCGGATCTCCGAGCCTTCGTCGTGCAACCGGGTGATGTCGGTTTCCTTGTCACGGTCATGGTAGAGGATGCGGCCGCTGACAATTTTTCCCGGATGGGATATCAGCCGCAGCAGGCTGAACGCGGTGATGCTTTTTCCGCAACCACTCTCGCCGACCAGGCAGACGGTTTTGCCGCGGGGGATGTCCAGCGTGACGCCGTCCACCGCCCGCACAATCCCCGCATCGAGGAAAAAATGCACCCGCAGATCGCGGATGGACACCAACGGTTTGGCGGCGGGAGGAGATATCGTTTGCTGACTCACGGCGTGTTTCGTTGATTGGTATTTATATAGGAGGGAAACGGATCGCCGGGCAGGAGCGTGCTCCCCTCCTCCAGCAGCTCGCGCACCCAGAAGGCGCTGAAGACCGCGTAGCGAAAGGCTCCGATCGAGGGACCATACACGGCTTGGGGATATTTCTCCATGACGTTGGAGACCGACATGCTGGACGTGTCCGACCCGAGTACCCACAAGCCTTGGACAAAGGCGTTGCGGAACGTCCCGCGCTCCTCAAAGTAACGGTGGTAATAAAGCAGCGAGAGCCACCAAAGCGACGCGCGTCCCTGCAATTCCAGGGGAATGCCCTCCTCGTTGCGAAAAAGCTTGGGCGGCAGCTCGGCGGACAGCTTTTCCCGCAAGCGTCTGCGCAGGTCTTCGTCGTCAATTCCGTAATACATCCAAAACAAAGTTTCGGCGTGAAAATAGGCGGCGGTGGTCAGTTCAAATCCGCCGTCGAGGTAAACCCGCAAATCCATTTTCCCAATTTCTTTCGCCACCGGCTCATCTTCAAGCCGGGCCCAGGCTCCCAGAAATCCCATCGATACCGGCAACACCCACCAGCGCCCGCGGTGCTCGGGCCGGAGGCCGTCCCATCGCCCCCCGTCGAAGTAATCGCTGCCGAGCAACCCGATTCCGTAAAAGCCCTCGCGGATGCGGGTGGGATCGGCACCGAATTCTTCCTCCAGGCGGGCCACCCGCTCCGGGGTTTGCCGAAACGATTGCCGGAACGGCAGGTAGCGCCGCACCGTTTCCAAGTAACGGCCGCGCCGCGGATCCTCGGGATCCAAAAGGGATGCCAAGTGCACCAGCCCGAGGCAAATTTGGCCGAGATCGGCCACGAAAATGATATCGCGGTGCTCGCCATACCCCATGGGAAACGCGCCGTCGTCCCGCTGGCGGTCGGCGATCATGTCGGCAAACCGCAAGGCCGCCTCCCGGTAACGGGCGGCTTTTTCCGGATCGCTTTCCCGCAAGCTTTCCGCCAGCGGCAACAACAGGCGGGCCGCGTAGTGGTCGGCGAAAAAATGGTGGGTGAAGCGACCGTCGCGTTGCGCCGCCTGCAACCCGACCGCGTAATCAGCCACCCGCTGGATCAACTCTTCCGTCCGCACCCGGTCCTCCATGCGGTCCACCTCGCGACCTCCATGTAACAAGGTAACCCTCCAGGAAAAATCGTTGAAGGGAAAATCCTCCGGCACGGTGGAAACCGGCACCTCGGCTTGAATCCGCTCCCCCGGCCCCACCGCCACTTCCGTTTCTCCTCCCGCCTTTCCGGCCACATTCACCTCGACGGTGCCGGTGAATGCTTGTCGGCCCGGGTTATCGACCAGCACCCGGCATACCATCCGTCCGCCCACGGTCTCTCCCCATTCGGTCAAAACAGGGGTCACTCTGGCGATTTTCGGGCGGTTGGTCAGAAACCACGCCGCTTCCGCCGCGAACCGGCCCCATGGCGAATCCGGGCCAAAGTCCTCATCCGGCAACCCGCCCAACAAAAGTTGCGCTCCGGTGCGGTCCCCGCCGTTTGCGCGGAACCAGCCGACCACCGGTTCGCCTCCATCCGCCGCGAAAAGCACGCGCCGGGTTTGCTCGTCCCGCATGAGGATGTCCAGCAACTCGGTGCGCTCCCGCCCCCGTTCATGCGGCGGGTTGGGCACGCTCCAAACCCGTCCGGTGACGGCGGTCGGACGCGTCTCCGCGGAGCCCATGGGCGCAACCGGGTTCAACGTTTCGGTTTTCACGGGCCGGCTTCCCGCAAACGGATCCCGCAACCACGCGGGCGCGTCGATCCCGAGGGCCGCATACTGCACCCGCCAGGCACCGGGCACGGCGGAACGCACCCCCGCGTGAGCGGATTCTTCCCCGAGCACAAAATCCGCCACCGAAAACTCTCCCGCTACCTCGGGCCACAGCACCCGGCTGACCATGCCAACGGAAAAAACCCGCACCGTTTCCGGATCGGGTTGATCCACCGGATCACCGTCCGTGGGCAAAAAATCGGCCATCGGCACGGCGTAGGTTTGCCAGTCGAAATCGAGTTCCACGAACGCGATCCACGTCCGCCCCGTCTCGTCGTCCAGACGCAGGGTCAGGATACGGACATCCTCGCTGCCTTTGGCCGCGAATCCCACCATCGCCCGCTCCGCCGACCGGTGCCCGCGCAGCGGAATGTTGACCAGCACGTCGCCGTCGCCGATCAATTTTGTGGATACCCGGAGGCCCGCGCCGCGGTCTCCGTCCGCCGCCAAAACGGCCCCTTCCACCACCGGTTCGGGATTCACCGCGGAAGAGCCCGGACGGCGAAGCGTGTGCGACTCCCCGGAAGACAAATCAGCCAGCGAAATCGGATTGAGCAATTCCCGGCTGTAATCGAACGCGGCGGGATCCCAGACCATGAGCGCCCCGCCATTTTGCAAAAACCATTCCACCGCCGGACGCGCTCCGGGGGGAATCCGCTTTCCCGGGGCCACGGCCAAACCGCGGGGCGCTTCCCCGTCGGCCAAGTCATCCAAACGGGCGGGGTCATCCAACAAAACCGCCTCCACGCCCGCCGCCCGCATCGACGCTTCCATGGCGACGGCCTTCTTTTCCCCACCCCAAATCCAAATATCGGCCCGGTCGGCCCAAACCGAGCCTGCCGCCGTCAACAGCACGGCCAAAGCGAAAAAAAAGACCGCCCCGAACCGCGCAAAGGGAGCCACCCGTTTATCGGACATTTTCCTGTTTATCGTGAAACGGACAGCGATCATGATCATGGGAGAAAACAAATAACAAAGAGGACAAACAAACCCCACCACGTTTCCCCCAACTTTGGCAATCCCTTACCCGCACTTTTCCAAGCCAACGGGCGACACGGAGGTAGGGAAAGGCAAAAGTCAAAAGGAAGAAGGGAAAAATCGAAAACGCTATTGGATTACGATCCCGATCCCGATGGGGATTCCGATACCGTGAGGATTTCGATGAGGTTCGACCCGTTTGGCAAGGTGGACGCCGCCCCGCCCACAACCGGTCAGCGGCGGTTTGGAAAGCCGTATCCCGTCAAACTATGGCGGATTTCCACAACTCCTCGTTGCCCAATCGTCACGTGTATCCCATTGCTGGTTTGCTTCAAAGCATTGCAAGCCAGTTAAAAGCAACCAAAAGGCCCGCGATGATCCACAAAAAACCTTCGGTTTACCCACAGGTTATTCACAACGCGCGGTTGCCAACACCCCGAAATCAACCGCCAAGCAAAGACTCATGACCTGTCCACAGAATATCCAAAACCAACATAATGCGCCGCCAGGGTTAAAATCCTGGGACAGTCATTCCCCCTTTGCGTTCGCCAATCAACCCACCGGGTCTTCCGCCGGACGGGTGGCCGCCGGAGCAGGAGAGCCGAGCAGACTCGGCAGTCCCGCACGGCGGGCCTGCCATTCCATGGTCACGGCAAAAAGTCCGGTAAAGACCAGATCGCTGATCAATGAATTACGAAAAAACAACAGGGTTGGAGGGAATCCGGGATGGCCAACGGTCAACGCCTGCCACCAGCCGGCTCCGGTTTTGACGTAGCCGGGAGACATCAGCCAGGAACCGGTGTTGGTCACCAAATAAAAGAGAACCGCGCAACCGAGGGAGCCGGCCGCGATGGTGGTCCAACTTTTCCGCCGCGCCACCGCGAATCCAATTCCGATTGCCGCCGCGTAACAGGCGTAGCGCAAGAATTCTCCCGCCCCAAAGACCGAGCTGCCGTAGCGCAAATTCAGCAAAATATCCGACGTGATCAAGATGCCGAGCGGCAACAGCCAAGCCGCCCGCGCCCGCAAGTAAATGCCCCCGCAAAGAGCCAGGGCCATCAACGGAGAGAAATTGACCAGCGAAATCTCGAAACTGGCGGCCAACCGCATGGCGGCGGCCACCAAAAGAAACGCCAAAGCAATGAAAATTGGTTTCATGCTCCCAACCGTAGCCGAAGACCCGGCGGGCGCAAGCTTTGCCTTGTCGGGTTTTTCCGCTCCCGGTTTTCCCGGAACGGGCGTTGACCACGCTTCCGACCGTATGGAGCCGGGGTGGTGCCGGCCGTTGGCCAAACGGGCCTCACGCCCGCCAGCCCAGTGTGGCAGGGTGGGTGCCTCCCAAGTGCTTGGCAAGCGGGCCCTCAATTTTCGCCAACCAAACCGGCGATCAATTCCAGAAAGTCCCGCCGCTGGTGCAGTTTTTCCAAGTCGGGATCGCTCAAAATCCACTCCACTTCGGTGTAACCCAGCTCGATGGCTTTGCGGAGGGATTTCATGGCGTCAGCCTGCCTGTTTTTCAAAGCCAGGCTGCAAGCGAGGTTATAATGGGCGACGGCATTTTCCGGGGATAGCCGCACCAGACGGCGATCCATGCGCAATCCGTCCTCGATACGGCCCGCCTCGGTGTACAGGCCGCCAAGAATTTCGATCACGCCGGTATCCCTTGGATTGCGTCGCAGAACCGACTCGAAAAAGCCGATTTCAAAATGGTTCCTTTCGTGTCTGCTCATGAAACATCAAGGCCGGTTTTTGCAAACGCCCTCCTCACGGAAGCGTTGGCATTGGGCGGTGATTTGGATTCGCTGGGAGACGGGCACCAAGCCGAACTTGGAGGAAACCGTGCTGCCGTACCATTCCATAAAAGGGGCATCGATCTCAAAAATTTTTTCGCAATCGATGCAAAAAACCTGTGCCTGCTGGTTTCCCTGGGCCAATTCGGCGCGGTAGTATTTGAAGTCTTTGCCAACGTCGATTTCCCGCAACAGCGCGCTTTCAACCATGATTGGCAGGGAGCGGTAAACCGTGGCCCTGGAAACGGAAGGATCGACCTCCCGCGCATGATCGAGCAATTCCTCCGCCGTGAAGTGGCGGTCGAACTCAAACGCCGCCTCGAAGATCGCCAGCCGTTGGTTGGTGACACGCAGCCCGCAGTTGGACAAAAACTCGCGGAAACGCTCTCTGCAATTTTCGATGGTCACTGTTCTTTGATTTTCGGTTGCCACCGGCTTCTGTCAATGCCCGGTTTGCCTGTC
>PXDN01000093.1 GCA_003566375.1 Opitutia bacterium | reverse complement strand
ATTTTCAAATATGGCAACCGGCATTTTGTCGGCCATGGATTTCACGGGTTGAATCATGAACAATTGCCTAAACCGTGGTTGGAATGGGCGCAACGGGAAATGATTGCATCCTGAATGCGGGATCAGATCACTGGTGACGCGCCTCCCGCTGCATCCGCACAAGCGCGAAGTGCCTTGGAGCGCGGCTCCCTGGAACCGCCATTCGGCGGTGGCGTCGCCTCCGGCAAAGCATCCCAACAGCCGCATTTCCAAATGCAGCTCCCGTTCATTCGGCGGTGGTTGAGATAACAAGCCTCAGAAAAACACGGGCTTCTTCAGCCAAAGGCTCATCCACGAATACGCGCACCGTTTCCATGACGGACTCCGTGTTCAAAATTTCCTCCGTTACGACCGCCGGTGTCCAACTCGCCAGATCCGTTGAAATCTCATAGGAAACATTGATCCCATCCGTCTCCACGCGTCGGTCGTAAACCAGTCCGGCATGGCGGGTGGCCGGCTCTTCCCCGATTTGCACAGTGAAGATTTGCGCCTGTGGCAGAAGGCTCCTGTCGGGAACCCGCGGGTCGAGGCCCAGCAAGTAGGAAAGGACATTGGGCACCCCCGCGCCCGCCGGATCGCCCAACGGGCCCCCGATTTCCGGGTCGGCCTGTTCCGCCGCTGTAAAACGCTCGGCCAGCCAGTCCTCCAGGGAAACCGCGCCCGCCACGACCCGAAGGGTCACCGTGGTGTCGCCGTATTCGACCTGCCACCAGCGTCCGGGCAATCCACCGATGGGCGCGAGATTGGTGAATTCTCCATCGAGCATGCCGGCGGTAACAACCACATACGTGGCGTTGACGGGCGGAGCGTATTGAGCGGGAGTGCGGGGTGTGATTGTGCCGTCGAGAGCGACGGTGCCGGTTCCGGTGATCCGGCCGAATCCGCCCGAGGTGTTGAAATCGATGACCATCCCGCCACCGGAAGTTTGGGTGAAGGTTCGTCCGGCGGGCAACTCGGCGGAGGCCAGTGGTGCCAGCCTGAGGGTGCCGGCATTGGTGTAGAAGCCGCCCTCGCGGTTGAATCGCGCGACGGCGTTGTCGAGCACATGGATGTTTCCGGAGTTTTCCATGTCGGCCAGGATTGCGCGAATGCGACTGGAGAAGGGAGAGCGGAGATTCAACGTTCCTTGATTGAAGAAGGTTCCATCGGTGACCGTCATGTCCGCGAGACCGGCGGTGCCGGTGGACGTCAGCTCAAGGACGCCGCGATTGGTGAGGTCGCCTTGCGAAGTGAGCAGCGCGTGGCCCGAGGAGAAAACTCCCCGCACGGTCAAGACCTGGGACGGCCCGATTTCTCCTGTGAATTCGGCATTCCCCTGGACCACGTAAAGACCGTTGCCTGCTTCAGGGTTCAGATGGATGGAGGAATCGATCAACAGCACTGGTTTGCCCGTCACCACACCGCCGGTGTGCTCGAAATGGCCATTGGTGATGGTGAATACGCCTTCGGTGAACAGGTTGCCGTTTTGCTGCGAAAAGGTTGAACCTGTGCCCATGCTGAACTCACCCATCGGGCCGGTGTGGAAAAGGCCGTGGTTGGTAAACTCATTTTCCGGCGAGCCGTAATTTCCAACGGCGTTGTCGAGCACGGTGAAGGTCCCGCTGTTTTCGATGTTGCCGACGAGATTCCGGATGCGGCTGGAGAAAGGGGAAAGAAGGCGGATGACACCTTCGTTTTCCAATATCCCACCGGTCACTTCGAGGTCGGCGCGTCCGGCTGTGCCGGTGGAGGTGAAATCGAGTGTGCCGCGGTTGATGAAGCCCTCGGCGGATATCAAGCGCGCGTGGGTTGCTGATGCCAAGCCACGCACCGTGAGGTGGTGGGCTTCGGTCGAATTACCGGTAAATTCCGTATTTTCTTCCATCACGATGGCTCCTGCTCCGGCTTCGGGGCCGATGTGAAGGGCGGCATTGGTGAGCCTGACCGGGTTGCCGGTGATCGCGCCCCCGGTGTGATGGAAGCTGCCTTGCGTCACCACGACGGATCCCTCGTTTTCGAGCGTTCCGCCGGCCTGCACCAGGGTGCGCCCGGCGGCCAAGGTCAGGACGCCCTGCGGGCCTGTGCGAAGCGTGCCGAGGTTGGTGAAGACGTCGCCATCTTCACCGAAGCGGGCAACGGCGTTGTCGAGCACCGCCACGGTACCAAGGTTTTTAAAGTTGCCGGCGAGATCCCGGTCGCGACTTGAAAGGGGCGAGAGGAATTCGACCGTTCCTTCGTTGACCAGGGTGCCGTCCGTGACCCTTAATTCCGCCCTGCCAACGGTTCCGATGGAGGTGAGCACGATTCTGCCGGCATTGGTGAACCCATCGGGTGCCTGGAGAATGGCGTGCGCACTGGCGCCGCTTCCTTGGAGGACGATTTCGTGTCCGGCGTTGGGGTTGCCCGTCATCGTGTTGTTCAAGCCGCGGAGCAGGAATTCGCCGCTGCCTGCGCCTGGTCCGATGGCAAGGGAGGCGCTGTTCAGCTCAACCGGATTTCCGGAGATGGTTCCGCCGGTGTGCTGGAAGCTGCCTTGGTTCACCTCGACCGTGCCTTCGTTTTCAAGTGAACCGCCGGCCTGGACGAGGGTGCGGCCCGCGGCCAGGGTGAAGGATCCTTGCGGGCCGGTGCGGAGGGTGTTGAGGTTGGTGAAGACGTCCCCATCTTCGCCGAAGCGGGCAATGGCGTTGTCGAGCACGGCGACCGTGCCGAGGTTTTCAACGTTTCCGGTCAGATCGCGATCGCGGCTACTGGCTGGCGAGAGAAACTCGATCGTGCCCTCGTTGACCAAAGTGCCGGCCGCCACGCGCAGCTCGGCCCTGCCAACGGTTCCGTTAGAGGCCAGTTTGATGCTTCCAAAATTGGTGAATCCATCGTTTGCCTGCAGGATGGCGTGCGCAGTGGAGCCGCTTCCTTCCAGTGTGATTGCATATCCGGCGATTGGGTTGCCGGTAATCGTATTGTTGGCGTTGCGAAAGAGAAATCCGCCTTCGCCGGCGTACGGGCCGATGGCCAGGGAGGCGCTGTTCATTTCGATGGGATTGCCGGTGATGGAGCCACCGGTGTGCTGGAAAATTCCCTGGTTCACTGTGAACGTGCCTGCGTTGGCGAGTGAACCATCTGCCTGGACGAACGTGCGCCCGGGAAACACCTCCGCGCCTCCGGCGGTGCCGGTGGACAGGGTGCCCCGGTTGGTGAAGATGCCGTTCTCGCGGTTGAAGCGGGCGATGGCGTTGTCGAGCACGGAGATGGTGCCGTGGTTGTCGAGGTCCGCGAGGAAGTCCCGGTTGCGGCTGCTTGTGGGCGAGCGGAGTTCGATGAGGCCTTCGCTTTCGTTCAACAAAATCGCGCCTTCATCCACTTGGATGTCCGCGCGGCCTAAAGTGCCGTTGGATGTCAGGATCAGGGTGCCACGATTCGTGATTCCATGGGGCACCGACAGGACGGAGTGAAGGGTCGAACCGCTGCCTTCCATGGTCACGATGCCCGTTTGTTCAAAATCCAGCACATCGAACCGGCCAAGTTGACGAACCAGGAGATTGACATCCGGCCCGATGACCAAACTCATGCCCGAGAGACCGTCCCCGCCGTTCCAAATGGAATTGGTCCATTCGACGCGCCCGGCCTGTAGCAAGCCGCTCCCGCCAACAGAAAATGTGCGGCCGCTGGCGGAAAAAACGGCCTGGGACGAATTGAGGGTGAAGGATTCCAAAATCGGGTTGGTGTTGAGCGTGACGGTGAATGCCGATTCCCCAGAGATATCAATCAGCGCGGTATCCTCCAAGCCTTCGCTGCCGGGATACCGGCCCGGCTCGGCCGCCCAATGTTCCGAATGGGTCCAGTTCCCGTCCGCGCTCCCATTGACGGGGGACCAAGTGAACCCGGAAGCTTGGGAGGAAGTGGGAAGGGTAACAAAGGAAGACCAAACAAAGGCCATCAGCGGAATAAGGCCGCTGACGAATTTACAGACTAATGTGAAGTGTTTATACATTTGATACATAGCCATACGGGAGGTTAAATGAATTCAAAGACGGGCTTTTCAAGTTGGTAAGAAAAAGCTTAAAGTACTTTTTTAAAATATACCGAACAGCATTTAGGCAATGTCAAAGTCGACATTTTACCTGAGTTGGTTTCCGGCAGGCTGGTCGCGGAGCCGTAACCTCAGGCAAAGCACGCCACCGGGGTTTCGCCTTAAAAACCCTCTTGCGCCGGGTCAGGCTGAGCCCCGGCACGGCCAGTCGGGCCGGGAAATCCAAGGCTTCTCCAAACGAATTTTGCCGGTTCCCGAAAACCGACCGTTGCCAAAATGCCAAACTTCCCCAAGGT
>PXDN01000273.1 GCA_003566375.1 Opitutia bacterium | reverse complement strand
GCGAATTCTCCCGCCAACGCCCTTGGCAGGGGAGTCGAACCGCAAACCACCGGCACTCCTTTTAGCATCAAGGGCATGACCAAATTGCCCAGCCCATAGGAATGGCCAAAGGGTATCAGGGCAAAATTCCGGTCCTCCGCCGTAATGCCCATCCGGCTCATAATCTGCCATCCGTCCGCCGCAAGTTCGCGGGCCAAAAACGGCAATGGCCGGGGAATGCCGGTGCTTCCACTGGTCATCTTAACCAGAGCCACCGTCGGAGCACGAAACCGCCGGGGATGTTCCGGGGGAACAACCGTGCCGCCACCCTCCCAGATCGCGGCCCCGCAGCGGGCGGCGGTTTCCCGAAAACCGGCGGAGGGCACCGAGGGATCAATCGGCAGGGCCGCCGCCCCCAACCGGAGCAAAGTTAGAAAACGAACCATCCACTCCCCCCCGTTGACCTGCCGAAAGGCCACCGGCAAGCCGTTCAAACCGGCGGTAGTCAGCTCCCGCTCCCAAAACCGAGCCTGGTTTTCAATTTCTTCAAAGCTCCAGACCCGGCCTCCGCCGGAATCAATCACCGCCGGACTGGCGGAATGGTCCCGTGCCAGCCGGTCCCAGGATGACAACAATGGATCCCCGCTCATGATACCCTTTGACCAACCTCCCCCGCGGCGTTCACCTCCACCCACAACCAAGCCGCCAACACAACCGCGAAGACGGAAGCCCCCAGGGCGGAAAGCGCCGGAATCGAAGAGAACGCCAACACCCCGAAAACACTGAGGGTGGTGGCGGCGGAAAGACGGATCGAAACCGGGGGCCCGTGGCCAAGGGTTTGGGAATGGCGGTTAAACAACCCGTAATCCAAGGCCACGCAAAACCCGAGAAAGCCACCGAGAACATGAAACAGTCCGAGCGGGGAGGACAAACCGGCCAGCGCGCCCATCCCAAGCAACCAAGCCGCCACCGGCGGTGCCAGCGCGGCCGCGCCGGCCCGCCAACCGCAAACCGCCATCACTCCCGCCGCGATGATGCCAAACGCGACTCCACTCAAACGCCAGGCCGAATGCCGGTATTGGGCAAACAGGTTGTTCAGGGTTTCCAATTGATCCAGCGGCACCGCTTGCGGCGGGGTCCGCCATTCGGTCGGAATCAATTCAACGGGAACCGAAACCAGAAAATGCCATCCCTCCTTTCCTCCCCGCAACAAAATACCCGGCGGACCGTCCAAGAGGTTGGCCAAATCCTCCAGGATCCCCTCATAGGACGGATTGTCCGCTGAACGCCACCGGTTCCAATCCTCAAAGAAGGGAGCAAAACTATCGGGCTCAAATCCAGCCCGATCCAATTCCCGCCGGACCGCCGACTCAAAACCGGCCATACCGCCAAACAGGGACCGGGTCGCTTCCGCCGATTCCGCGGGAGCAATCCATCTTGCCAAACTGAAAAGATCCTCCCCATGGCCACCCGCTTGAATCCACGACGTTTCAAAAGCGGCCAACGCCCGCCGGGCTTCGGCCGCCGTTGCTCCATGACAAAGCCATGCGCCGCGGGGGCCGCCGGGAGAGAACAACGCCCGCACCGCCGCATCCTCTGTCCGCAAAGCGTCGAGAGGGGGTTGCAGATCCCTCAAATCGTCACGCCACTCCAAACGCAACCAGCCAGCCAAGGCGGGAATCGCGAGAAACCAGACCAATCCACGCGGCCATCGACCGGAAAGGCCGCTCCCCGGGGGACTCATCCGAATCGGATGAGCGGTCCGGCGGACAAGGGGGAAAACCAACCACGCCCCCATCAACGCGGCCAACAAACCACCCGCTACAAAAACCCCGATCTGGCGCAGCAAAGGCAAGTCGGCGAAATATAGAGCGGCGAATCCTCCGGCCGTGGAAATGGCCGAAACCAAGAGGGGGCGGCGAACCTCACGCAACATTTCAAGGTGGTTCAAATTTTCATCACCGGAACGGTGCAGCAATACATGGATGCCGTAATCAACCGCCACTCCAATCAGCAACGCGCCAACCACCAAACTCAATACGTGCGCCACTGGAAAAACCATCAGCACCGAAACCAGCCCCCCCGCCACCGACAAGAGGGCGGGAACGGCCACCAATGGCAATAGCGTCCGACGTCTCAAAAACACCAGCGCCACCAGCATGACCATGGCGACCCCAGCGGCATTGAGCCAGGTGATTTCCCTGCGAATGCGGCGTTCGCTCTCGCTTGCGAACGATGCCACCGCGGTGTGGCGCAACCGCGCCCCAACCAAATCAGCCGCTGCCGCCGCGGCCTCTTCGAGCGCTTGCAAAACCGGCGCCTGGCCCTCCGGCAGAAACGGCGATTTTCGTTGTTCCGCCCAGAATAAAACCGGCGATTCCCCGTTCGTTTCCGTCACCAACAAGGTCTCGGCCTCCAGCAAAGCGACCGAAAGGGGAAACGGATCCGAGGGAATCAAATCCGCGAGCGCGGACGCCTCCGGTCTGGTGAGAAATTCCTCCAGCGAGTTGGTGATGGCCGCCGCCCAAACATCCGGATCGGTTTCTTTCAGGGAAATCCCCGCCTTTTCGGCCCACTCGGGCAGCAACAGGTCAAACCGGGCGTCAAACACACGCCGGGCAAACGCATCGGGATCCCCCATCCCCGCTCCCACCCCGACCGCGCGGAATTCTCCCGATTCGCGCAGAGTTCCAGTCACGGCGGCGGCGGCTTCGTCACGACGTCCCGTCCAACCGGCTTCGGGGGGAATCACGGCTCCCGTAATCAGGCGTTCTTCCTTTTGCCGCAGCCGTTGGAACAATTCGGCAGCGGAGTCACCCGGGCCCCCGCCGGGCAATAACCGGGAAACATCGGTGGCAAACCGCTGACGCCAGTCAACCGTCATGAAAAAACCGGTACAAATAAGCGCCAAGGCGGACAACACCGCCACCCGCCACCAGTGGTCATGAAATCGTTCACTCATCAATTGGCTGGCCCCACTCAAAATCCGGACCTCAACCGTCGTCGGGAAACAATCTCTCCCGCTCCCCGGCTTCCAGGGCTTCGGGATAAACCGGGTTGCGGATTTCCAATTCAACACGCCGGCGGCCGGGTAAATCAATCTCCACCCGACTCAACCCGTCGTCACGGCCGCGCAGATCGATTTGCTCCAGCAGCCCCCCTTCCTCCAGTGGCTTCAGCCGAAGTTCCCACTCCTCCCCGTCCCGGCGGCCCTGTAAATCAAAGGACCGCTCCAGCGCGGAAAGGTCAAACCGGAACAACGAAAGCAACGTTTCCGGAATCTCCCGTCCGCGCCCGGAAGACGTGGTGGTCCTTCCGCTCGCGCCAGTCTGCCGGACCTCCTTCCCGTCCACCCGGACCGTTTGGCGGCGGGGACTTTCATAATCCAGCCGAAGGCCTTTCTCCCGGTCGAAAACAACCCGTCCCTCCAACTCCACCGGTTGGCGCCGGAAGGGAAAATGACGCCTCTCGGTGAAATCCGCCATGACCAGGGGACGCTGTTGAACCATTTCCTGAAACGCACGCCATTCCACGGGTAAGGAAGCGCTGTTTAGATCAACCCACTCATCTCCGTGAGAATGATTCACCCAGGCCACACACGCGCCAAACAACAAAATCCAGGACCATGGAGACGGTTTGGTTCTCATCCGGAAACCTTTCTTTTGTTCGGCGCGGCCATGGCCCGCTTCAAGCGCAATACTCCGGGCCAGCGGAAAAACAGCCATTGGGAGACCAATCGGAAGTGAAGCCAAGTCAGCAGAACATTGTCTCGAAAATAATGAAAATGGGAAACGCCACCCTCTGCCTTGTCCAAGTAACGGCAAGGAACCGGAACTCTCCGGGGAGGAATTCCCATCCAGAACAAACGCACCGCCGCCTCCGGGTCGAAATCAAATCCCCGCGCCCAACGGGTTTGCCGAAACATCCGCGCCATTGGTTCCAACGGATAAACCCGCATGCCGAAAAGGCTGTCCCCCAGTCCCGCCCAAAGCGTTTCCAAATCCGTCCACCAGATGGATAGTTTGCGGCCATTCAGGCGCACCGACGGAGCATCGGGTCCGAAAATGGGATGGCCCATGACCAACGCCCCCGGGTATTCCTCGGAATGGCGCATGAGAACCGGTATCCGGTCGGCCGGGTGTTGACCATCGGCGTCCATCAGCAGGGCATGAGTGTAACCGGCTTTCAGCGCTTCAAGCCCCCCCGTGCGAACGGCTTCCCCCTTGCCTCCGTTGGCCGGGCGGAGGATGACGCGCAAATCCTTTTCCGAGTCAGCGAGATCAAGAAGAGGCCGTTCGCTGCCGTCGGTGCTGCCGTCAATCACCACCCAAACCGGCCGCCATTGCTCGAGCGCGGCGCGAACCGTTTT
>PXDN01000097.1 GCA_003566375.1 Opitutia bacterium | reverse complement strand
GGACAGGGAGGTGATGCTCATGAGAATGGCCAAAGTTAACGGAAGAAGGCGGGCTGGATTCATGGGGGTAAGGATATGCGCGGCGGTTCGGCAAATGGCAAGCCCGCTCGGCAAGGACCCCCTGTGAAAATACCGCGGCCGGTTCACGGCTCCACCGGATGCAGGGGCTCGGGCGCGTTCTCCACCCCGGCAAAATCAAAACCGGCAACCGCCTCGGCCGCCAGGGTGCCGAGCCGCCGGTGCAACGCCAAAACATTGCCGCTGCCGTCGGGATGGACGCGGTTGGAGAGCAACAGCCAAAACGTTTGCGAATGCGGATCGATCCAAACGCACGTGCCGGTCCAACCGGTGTGGCCGAAGGAGCCAATCGGAAACCATTGGCCGCGCGGCCGGCTGAACGGCGAGTCGATGTCCCAACCCAACCCGCGCCGCACCGCGAAATCCTCCGGCGTGGAAACCGAGGTCATGAGATCCACGGTTGCCGCCGCCATCACCCGTTTGCCGTCGAGTTCTCCCCGGTTCAGGAGCATGCGGGCGTAACGGGCCAAATCCGCGGCGGTGGTGAACAGGCCGGCGTGCCCGGCGACGCCTCCCATGGCCCGGGCGGTTGGATCATGGACCTCCCCCCGCAACATGCCGTCGCGGGTTCGCTGGGTCGGGGCGATGCGGGGAAGCAATTCCTTCGCGGGCTTGAACCCGGTGTCGGCCATGCCCAGGGGCTCGTAAATCTCAGAACGCGCGAATTCGGGGAGCGGTCTGCCGCTGACCCGGCGCACGATCTCGCCGAGGAGAATGAAATTGATGTCGCTGTAGCGGAAAACCGTCCCCGGTTCGGTTTGCAGGGACTCGGCGCAAGCCAATTCGATGGCGCGGTCATACCCGCTCCATGCCGGACTCAACGGCAACCCCGGACGCAGGCCCGAGGTGTGGTTGAGCAGTTGGCGAATCGTCACCAGCTCTTTTCCGTCGCCGGAAAACTCCGCGATGTGGCGGGCCACCGGTTGGTCCAAACCGATTTCCTCCCGCTCGATCAGAAGAGCGACGGAGGGAGCGGTGGCCATGACTTTGGTCAGGGAGGCGGCGTCGAAGATGGTGTCAGCGGTCATCTCCTCCGATTCCGGCTCGACCGCGCGGCGGCCGTGGATTTGGAGGACGGTTTCCCCTTCCCTCTCCAGCAAAAAAACGGCGCCGGGCAAACGGTTCGCTTCAATCGCGTCGGTGATCGCGCTGGAGATTTCCCCGAGTTTGGACGGCTCGAACGGTTGGGCGGCAAGGTGGGACACGGCAAACAACAAAACTGTCGGAACGCCGCGCAACAGGAATTGCGGGAGCGAAAACCGGTGGTGAAAGAAACGCGGGCACATCATACAAATCTCAAGATGACCTGACATCCCGCCAAAATCAATCGGCAAACCGCAACTTGCGGCTTTTCCGGCGGCCCCGGTTTCCGGTAGTTTGTCCCCCATCATGTCGTTGGAAAAACGAATCGGCCACAGCTTCACCAACAAGGCCCTGCTCAGGGAGAGCCTTGTCCATCCATCCTACCAAGCTGAGAACCCGGAGGAGCCGGCCCACAACCAGCGCCTCGAGTTTCTCGGAGACGCGGTGCTGCATTTGATCCTGGCCGAAGAACTCTACAACCTGTTTCCCGATGAACGCGAGGGGGTCCTGAGCCGCAACCGTTCCATTCTCGCCAGGGGATCTTTTCTCTGCGGGCGGGCTCTCGACCTCGGGCTCGACCGGGAAATCCTGATCGGCGGCGGAGAGGAGGAACAGGGCGGGCGCAAACGGGAATCAACCCTCGAGGACGCTTTCGAGTCGCTGGTCGGCGCGGTCTATCTCGACGCGGGCTTCGAAGCCGCCCGGCGGCTGGTGCTGCGTTGTTTCGGCGATCTCCGAACCCATCTGGACAACGAAGAGACCATCACCAACCCCAAAGGGCGCCTGCAGGAAAAAGTTCAGCCCGTCCATGGCAATGAAGCCATTGCCTATGAAATCACGGCCGAGGAGGGCCCCGCGCACAACCGCCGCTTTCACGTCCGCTTGCTCATCAAGGGAAAAGAAGTCGGAACCGGCTCGGGCGTCTCCAAAAAGGAAGCCGAGGAAAAAGCCGCCGCCGCCGCCCTGGCCGATTGGACAAACCGGACCAAAGGCGTTTTGTAAGCCATGCCATCCGCGGCCCATACGAATCCCCGGCACCCTGCCGAAACCAGCGCGCATTCCGCGCGCCGCGGGCTCGCCCCCGCCCGCGCGCTGGACAATCCCTCCGCGCGCAGCCTGTTGTTCACGGGCGTGGTTGGCGCGGCGGCGCCCGCGGTGGCCTGCGAATTCCTGCACAGCCGCCCCGGCGTTCCGGCGATTTTCATTTGCCCCGATGCCGCGTCCGCCAACCGGGCCGCCGGGGACTTGCGGTTTTTCAACCAACTGCGGGGCGGCGCTTGCCTCGATGCGGTGCTGCTGTCCGAGAAAAGTCCGGGAAACGAAGGACCGGGCGGGTTTGAAGAGGAGATCGACCGCCTCACCGCCCTCAGCCGCTTCCGGCGCGCGGTGGAGGAAAGTGATGGCGAAAACGGGACGTTGGTGCTGGTGGCCACCCCCGGCGCCCTGCTGCGGGAAATGCCGGCGGCGGAGGACTTGCGGAGAAAGGAGGTCCGCCTGCGGGCCGGCGAACGGCATGATTTCAACGGCTTGATCGAGACCCTGCGCTCCTATCGCTACGACTGCGAGGCGGTCTGCGAAGCGCCGGGCGAATACGCGGTGCGCGGCGGGATCATCGATGTGTATCCGGTGACCGCCGACGCCCCCCGCCGGCTCGATTTCTTCGGTGATGAATTGGAGGCAATCCGCGAGTTTGATCCGGCCACCCAGCGCTCCGACCGGCATTTGGAGGAAGTCGTCATCACCGCATCCCCCGCCGCGGGTTACCGGCGGGCGGCGGAAACCATCGGCGATTATCTGGGTGAGCGGGTGAATTGGATTCTGTGGGAACCCCACGGGTTGGAAAAGGAGGAGGAAGCCTTGCGCAAACGGACGGATGAACCGGAACCGCCGGTTTCCCTCAACAGCCTGCGGCGATCCCGCCGCGCGAAGGAAGACGCTTGGCTGGGATTGGCCGATTTGGACTTGGAAACGGCCTTGTTTGACCGCGACGCCGTTCGCTTGGCATGCCCCACCGAAACCCTCGCCGCCCACCGGATATTTGTCCACCAGGAGCAAATCGGCGCCGAACGCGTCGCCGCCGAGCAGGAGGCGCGCCGCAAATTTTTTCAACAACTCCGCAAGTGGGAGGCCGGCGGGCACCGCGTTTGCCTCGTCCTTCACAACGCCGCCGAGACCCAGCGCCTGCGCGAAATCCTCGCCGAAGAACCCGGGCTCGACGGGTTTGCCCCGGAATTTTTGCAGGGGGACCTGGAAGAAGGTTTCCGCGTGCTGCCCGGCGGCGATCCCCTCCTCCGCTGGACCGGGGCGCCGACGGATGGCGGCTTGGTGGTCGCCACCGAGACCGAAATTTTCGGGCGCGGGCGGCGGCGCGCGGCCGGGCGACCCGGACGCGCGATGGTCAACCGGGCGCAGGTGGACCACCTGCTCGATTTTTCGGAGCTGGCCGAGGGAGACCACTTGGTTCACCTGCTGCACGGCATCTGCCTCTTCCGGGGAATCGGCCAAATCGAGTCGCGCGGCCAAATCCGCGAAATGATCTCTTTGGAATTCGCCGACGCCATCATGCTGCATGTGCCGCTTCATGAAAGCCACCTGCTCAGCCGTTACGTGGGCCTGACCAAAGCCCGCCCCACCCTCGGGCGGATCGGCTCGAAGCAATGGGAAAAAACCCGGCGGGCGGCCGAGCGCGGCATTCTGGACATGGCGGCCGACTTGCTCGGCCTGCAGGCGGCGCGCGAATCCGAGGAAGGGCACGCCTTCGCCCCCGACACGCCGTGGCAAAAGGAGTTCGAGGACTCCTTCGCCCACCAGGCGACTCCCGACCAGCTGCGGGCGGGAACGGAGTGCAAGGAGGACATGGAAAAAACCCGCCCGATGGACCGGTTGCTGTGCGGGGATGTCGGCTACGGCAAAACCGAGGTCGCCCTGCGCGCCGCCTTCAAAGCGGTTATGGACGGGCGGCAGGTGGCCATCCTCGCCCCGACCACGGTTCTGGCCCAGCAGCATTTTCGCACCTTCCGCGAACGGATGGCCGACTACCCGGTGGTGATTGAAATGCTGAGCCGGTTCCGGTCCCCAGCCCAGCGGAAAGAAATCCTGCGGGGGCTCAAGCAGGGCGGCATCGACATCGTCATCGGCACCCACAGCCTGCTCAGCCGCGAGGTCGCCTTCGCCAAACTCGGCTTGGTCGTGATC
>PXDN01000090.1 GCA_003566375.1 Opitutia bacterium | reverse complement strand
TGGGCACCGACATGATGCGCAACGTGGTGCACGCCTCCGACAGCCCGGAAAACGCCGAAGCCGAAATCAAGCGCTTCTTCCAACCCGGGGAAGTGCTGGGCTGATCCGCCGCATCACATTTGTTTTTTTTTCAAAACCTCCGCCGTCCTTTGGGGCCGCGGAGGTTTTTTTGCGCGGCAACGCGGGCTCCCGTCCGGCACCCGGAATTTCCCGGTTTGTTCAGCCGTTGGCGGGTTCTTGGCGTAACCGTTCGCGATGGGCGCGGGCCACCCCGATGTATTTCTCGGCCCAATACCGGATGCCTTCTTGTTCTTCGGGAGAGAGGGCGCGGACAACTTTGGCCGGATTTCCGTAAACAAGGGAGCCCGGCGGGATGACGGTGCCGCGGGTTACCAGGGAATTGGCGCCGATAATCGAGCGGGCGCCCACGCGGGCGTGATCAAGCACGGTCGCTCCCATGCCAATCAGGCATTCGTCCTCAATCGCGCAGGCGTGGATAATGGCGCGGTGGCCGACCGTCACATGGCTGCCGATGGTTACGCCGGCGTCGTCGGCCAGATGCACGATCACGCCATCCTGCAGGTTGGTGCCGGCGCCAACGCGGATCGAATTGATGTCGCCCCGCACCACCGCGCCATACCAAACACTGGACCGCGGCCCCAGGTGAACATCGCCCAGAATGGTGGCGTTGGGCGCGAGAAACAGCGCCTCCTCCGTGCGCGGAGAACAACCCAGGTGATGTTGCAACCGTTCATGTAAATTCATGGAGGCGCAGCCTACCGCCCAGGAGGGCAAAGAGGAAAGGGCAAAGAGCGGGGAGAATTCAGAATGAAGAGGTGTCGATTTTGCCGTGGAGAAAGGCCCGGAGATCTTCCGGCAGGGGGGCGTGGAGGGTGAGGGGGAAATCCGGGAGGTTGAACCGCAGGGTTTCCGCGTGCAGGGCCTGGCGCGGGAGGGGGAGCCTTTCAGCCAGTCGCGGCGTCCAGCCCGTTTCGATGAATTCCAGATAGAGGGCGTCGTCGGGTCCGTAGATTTTGTCGCCCGCGATGGCATGGCCGAGCCACTTCGCATGAACCCGGATTTGGTGTTTCCGGCCGGTGACCGGGACCACCCGGGCCAGGGTGTAACCGCCGCCGGTGGCCAGGGGGGTGAAAGCGGTTTCGGCTTTTTGCGAGCTGTTCGATTTGCGGACGGTCTGCTTGATGTAAACCGGGCTCTCCATGTCACGGGCCAACTGGTTTTTCACCGTGACCGGTTCAACGAGGGTTCCTTCCAGGATCGCGAGGTAGGTTTTTTCCACCTGCCGGTTTTGAAAGGCCATTTGGGTCAGGCGGGCGGTCCGCCGGTTTTTGGCCAGCACCACCAACCCGCTGGTTTCCCGGTCGAGGCGGTGAACGAGATGCACCGTTTCCAAGCCAAACCGCTCCCGGCAGGCACCCACCAAGCTCGACCAGGGGCCGTTTTTGGAGGGATGGCAGACAATGCCGCCCGGTTTGTTGATCACCAATAAATCCCCGTCCTCCCGCAACACCCAGCCGGCGAGTTCTTCGGGCGCGATCAGGGGCGCGTCGCCGCCGTCGGCGGCCGCGGATTCGCCGGGGCGGGGGTCACTCATTGGAATCGTCTCCGCCGGAAAGCATCTGCAACCGGTAGCGCCGCAAAATCCGTTCGCTGATTCCCGCTGAAAGGGATTTCGGCACCAGGGAGGAGAGGGAGGAAAGCAGGCGGTTGGACCAACCCGGGACGGTCAGCCGTTTGCCCCGCGCGAGGGCGGCGAGGGCGTGATCGACCACCTCTTCCGGCGTTTGCCCCCAGCGGTCGGACACCACTGGACGGGAAAACCCGGCCCGCTGGAAAAACGCGGTCGAGGTCGGTCCCGGGCAGAGGGCCATGGCGCGGGCGGGCGTGCCCCGCAATTCCGCGTCGAGGGCGAGGCTCCAGTGCAGCAAAAAGGCCTTGGTGGCCCCGTAAACCGCGAGGTAGGGCGTCGGCTGGAAGGCGGCGGTCGAGGCCACGTTGAGAATCCAGCCGCCCCGGCGTTTCAGCTCGGGCAGCAGGCGGGCGGTCAGGAGCACGGGGGCGGCGGTGTTGACGGCGATCATGTCCAGATTTTCGGAAATTTCGGGCTCCGGGAAAAATCCGCAGGAACCAAATCCGCTGTTATTGATCAATAGTATGTGACCGCGCGCATGCTCACCACAAAACGCCAGGGCGCGGTCCGCCGCCTCCGCCGCGGCGTTGGCATCGCTTAAATCACAGCCAATGTGCAAAATCCGATCCTTAGCAAAATTTTTACCCGGAGAACGCCGGGAAATGTTGCAAACCGCCGTTTCCTCCCCTAGCTTTAGGATACGGTCGATGAAGATTTCGCCTATACCAGATGATCCCCCGGTGATGACCACCGCCCCCGCTGATTTTAATGCTTTTTGCCAATCCCCTTTGCTCATTTTTCAGCAGACCGTATGGCAAGGTCTGTTTACGGTAAACACCAAACCAAGGATAACATAAACATGAACAACGAAGATCTGATTATCTCCGGCCGCCATCTTGAATTGACGGAATCCCTCAAAATCTATGTGCGCGAAAAAACGGAGAAGTTGTTCCGTCACGAGGATAGAATCGTGAGGATCCGGTTCGAACTTGATGTGGAGCACATCCATGCCAAAGATAACCTTTTCCGGGCCAAAGGCATCATTGAAATCAACGGCCCCGACATGGTGGCGTCCGAGACCTCGGAGGACATGCATAAATCGATCGATCTTTGCGTCGGCAAACTGGACCGAATGATCCGGCGCCGCGCGCGCATTCAGAAAGTGAAGCGCAACCACCCCCACTCGGTCGAAATCCCGGCCGATTTGCCAAAGGTGGTCAACGCCTGACGGTTTCCCCCTTTTTTTGATCAACCAGAGCCGCTTCCCGTTGGGAGGCGGCTTTTTTTAGTGCCGGGCCGGTTGGGTTACTTATCAGAAGAGTTCCAGTTGGATTTCGTCGGGACCGTTCCATGGGGCGAGGCATTCGGGGCCTTCCCGTCCGGCTTTGTTGACGTGGGGTGATACCGCCCGAACTTCCATCAGTTCGGCGGGGAGGGTGGTCAGCAATGACGCCAAACCGGCGGCGGTGGCTTCCGGGGCGAGCCAATTGTCGGCGGCACCGGGGTCGAGCAAAACCGGCATGCGGTGGTGGATCGGACGCATCAGGTCATTGGCTTCGGTGGTCAGCAGGCAAAAGGCGGGAGGGTGCCCGGCGTCCCCGGTTTGCCAAATGGCGGCTATTCCGAACGGCTGATTGCCGCGCAGGGTGAAATGATAAGGCCGGGGGCCCCCGTTGCCGTCCCGCATCCATTCGTAAAACCCGTCGGCCGGCAGGAGGCAGCGGCGGGCGGGAAACGAATGGCGGAAAGCCGGTTTCTCCGCGACTGTCTCCGACCGGGCGTTGACCAGGGAGCGGGTCCCGGCGCGGAATCCCCAAACCATGGCCGTGGTTTCCCGTCCGCCCTCCGCATCGGCGGTGACGGCGGCGAGGGTTTCGCCGGGGGAAATGTTGTAACGCGATTTCCAGACGGTTTCGCGCGCCCGCTTGAGAAACAAGGCGTAGGCCCGTTCCGGGTTTACCAGCGAAAAACGTCCGCACATGCGCGTTCCCCGGCTCAGGGTTTGCCGGGCAATTTGTCCACCGCCGATTTCAGCCGGCGCAGGGCCTCTTCCAAGGTGGAGCGGGGACAACCGAAGTTGATCCGGATGAACCCGGGCGTGCCGAAAAAGCGTCCGTCGGAAAATCCGATGCCGTGTTCCTCGAAGTAAGCGACCGGATCGTCCAAGTTGAGCGCGGAGACATCGACCCAGGCGAGGTAGGTCGCCTCGACGGGGGTGGTTTTCAGCATCGGCAGCTCGTCGGTGATAAATTGGTACAATAGATCCGCGTTGCCGCGCAGGTAGTCGAGCAGTTCCAGCCGCCACGGTTCGCCGAAGCGGAATGCGG
The DNA here is from genome assembly GCA_003566375.1 of Opitutia bacterium. Lineage (GTDB taxonomy): Bacteria > Verrucomicrobiota > Verrucomicrobiia > Opitutales > T3Sed10-336 > T3Sed10-336. Next base: position 389 of record PXDN01000090.1, on the reverse strand, counting down.
CCTCGCAACCGGTGAATCCGAAGATCGGCACCTGGGGGACGATGCCCATGGCGGCCCGTTTGTAACGCGCCCTCAGTTTCGCATCCGGCATGACCGCGAAGGAACAGCCGAGCCCGGGCACGTTGAAGGTCTTGCTCGGGGCCATCAGGGTGAAAAGCCGGTCGTCAAGACCGGGGCAGGCGAGGGCGGCGGGCACGTGGCGGGAGTTGTCGAGAATCAGGTCGCAGTGGATTTCGTCCGCGCAGAGAATCAGCCCGTGTTTTTCGCAAAACCGGCCCAGGCGGCGAATCTCCTCCGGCGGGAAAGCCTGACCGACCGGGTTGTGGGGATGGCAGAGCAAAAACAAACGGGTGCGCGGGGTCACCGCCTTCTCCATGGCTTCCCAGTCG
>PXDN01000378.1 GCA_003566375.1 Opitutia bacterium | reverse complement strand
CTGCTTCAGTGGGCGGCATGCGGTTGACAAGCGGATACCCCGGGGCCTCGTTTCGCCGCCTGAAGGCTGGCGCTCCTGTTATCGCGGGGGGCTGCCGACTTCACGCCCGACCGGACTGCCGCCAAGGGGAGCGCCCTGCTTCAGTGGGCGGCATGCGGTTGACAAGCGGATACCCCGGGGCCTCGTTCGGACGACGATCAGGCGGGGTTGCCCGGGGCCGGTCGGGGGATGGCAAGTTGAAAGGCGGTTCCGGTTGGGTCACTGCGTTCCAAGGTGAGGGTGCCGTTGACTTGGCGGGCCAGTTGGGCGCTCAGGGCGAGGCCAAGGCCGGTGCCGCCGGTGCCGCTCGCGCAGGGGGTGAACAAGCGGGCTTTGACCGGCGCCGGCAGTCCCCCGCCCTCATCCGTAACTGTAAATTGAATACTTTCCGAAGCGGTTTGGGCGGCCAGCAACACGCGCTTGCCCGGCGGGGTGGCCCGGAGGGCGTTGTCCAGCAGGTTCAACAACACCAGCATGACGATGTTGGCCGCGCGCCCGGGCAGTTGGGCAAAACCGGAAACCCGCGCCACGATTTCCACCCCCGCGGTCCGTCCCCGTGCTCCGGTTTTGCGGGCCACCAACTCGATGATTTCCTCCAGGGTCAGGTCGTAGCCGCTCTCGCCGCCGTCTTCCCGCAAAAACTCGAGCAATTCCCCCAACTGCTCGTTCATCTTCGCAACGGCGGCGACCGCCTCGCGCCGGTCGTCCGCGTCGGTTTCGTCGGATTGAAAATAAGCTTCCAGCGCGGCCAGCGGATTTTTCAATCCATGGATCAGGTGCCCGGTCACCGCGCCCAGGGCGGAGGTTTTGGCCGCCAGGGTCAGCTCACGGTTGGCCCGGTCGAGGCGGGCGGAGCGCTCCGCCAGCAAACGCCGGGTTTTGCTCAGGCGAACGAAAACCAGACCGCCGATCAAGAGGTAGAGCCCCGCGCCGACTCCGAAAACCGCCCCGGCCTGGCCGGCCAGCCGCCGGTCCAGCTCGGCGAATTCCCCGGCCACCGAACGTCCGTCGATCAAGTACTCCGCCGCCGCCAACAACCGGGTTTCCTCCGGCCGGTGGAGCGGCAGGCGCACCGTCACCAACGGGGCGCGGGAACCGGAGGGAATCCCGGAAGCCGCCTCGCCCAAATCCGCGGCGCGGTCGTAGACGGCGGACGGGCGCAGCGCGTGCAAGGCCGTCAGCCCATCCCAATCCAAATCGGTTTCCGCAATCCCCCCCGGCAACGAGGCCACAAACAGCCCGGCGGGATCGTAAATCCGCAGGCCCAAAACTCCGCGCAATTCCGAGGTCTCCAGCAACACCGGCAACCAGTCGAACGCTTCCTCCAAATCGACAAACCCTTCGCCGGACCGCTCGGCCGCGTTGCCAAGCCGGACCACCACCGAGGCCAGCACCTCGGCGTCACGGTGCACGATTTGTTGCCGCACCTGCTCCCGCAGCCGCAGGGTCACGACCGCCGCCACCGCCGCGAAGAGCGCCAGGGTGCCGAACATCACCGCCGCCCAGCGGGCGACAGCCAGCCGATCCCCGCCCCGGTTTCCCCTCTCCCTCAAAACTCCCATTGCACTCCCGTTTGCACGGTGTTTACCCGGTAGCGCCCCACGGCCTGGTTGCCGGAGGCCCCTTCCCGTTCGAAACGAACGTGGGCGCGCGCGGTTTCAGTCAGTTTTCTCGACATCTCGATTTCCCATTCCCACGGCCACCGCCGACGCGGGGAATCCCTCCCGTTCCCGGCGGTTTGCCGGTCGTATTCAAAATAGGAGATTCCGCCGCGGGCGGCGAACCGCCACGGACCCGGCGCGTACTCAATCCGTTGCCCCGCGCGCCAGCGGACGTAATCGAAATAACGCCCGCCATTGTCGCGGTTGACCTCCACCCCCAGGCGCGGCGCCGCCGTGAAGCGGCCGTGGTCGAAACGCCAGTGGCGGCGTCCGGTGAGATCGGCCCGCCAAAGGTCAAACCGCAGGGAGGACCCCTCGATGGTTTCCCCGGATGCCTCCCGCGCGGCGCGCCCGTCGTAGTTTCGGCGGACGTGTTCCAACGCCAGGGCCGCATCCACCCCGGGGCGCGGATTCCAGGCCAGCTCGATCTTCGGCCCCAATTCCCGGTAATCCTCCAGCGGCGAACGGAAATCATGCCAGCCGGCCGCGTACCCGGCGGTCGCGGAAAACGCTTCGCAAATCTCCTGCCTCCACCCGAGCCGACCGGTCGCGCCTCCTCCGATCATGTCAATCGCGAGGGGATCGCGGCCCGCCTCCAGGATTTCCACCGTGGTGATGTCCACCCGCTGGCGGACATAATACACGTCCGCACCGAGAAGAAAGGTGGAGGCGGGGGCAACCTTGGTTTCCAAGCGGGTGTTGGCAAAACCGAAAAATTCATCGGAGAAGCGGTCGCTCGGATAAAACCGGTGGTGGTCGGCGGTCAGAAGCAAGTGAAAAACGGTTGTCGAATCAGGCGGGCTGGCGAAAAGCGTGTCGAACCCCCACGTTGTAAACCACCCACCCTGACGGCCAACTTCCGCCAGCAAAACATTGTCCCGGTAACCGCCGCCGACCCGCACCGAAGGCAGGACCAGCCACGCGGGCGGTTCCAACATCAACTCCAAAAACTCTTCCGGATCCTCCAACTCGCCAAGGAGTTTTTCCCATTCATCCATTCCGTCCGCGGACGCGGACGCGGACCCAACCGCCGCGGCCAAAACCACTCCGCCGATTTGTCTCCACCGCCTCGTCACGGTTTCCATACGCGCAACTTGAAAAACCGCCGGGATTCTTCCGCGCCGGCTTCGACGGCGCGGGCCGCTTCGACGTCCGGCAACCCGGTCACCTCGTCGGGAACCGGCTCCCAGTTCGCCAAATCCCCGGAGGCCAGCACCTCGTGCGCCACGTCCGCGCGGCGCAAATTGATTTGAAACCGGAATGACCCCTCCTCCATGCGAGGCAACAAGGCGGCGGGGGTGGAAAGAGGCGAACCGCCCACCGCGTAGGCGAGCCAGTTCTTTACGCCGTCGCCGTTGGCGTCCCCGTGGGGATCGGGGGCGAGGCCGTGCCCCTGCATCCACCGTTCGAAGAGCATCGGCCAACGCCCGGCGCGGTCGGGAAACGCCCCGAAGCAGGACCACAAGACGGGGGCGGGCGGGCTGCCCCCGTGAAAGGCGCGCAGGTCGCCGCCGCGGGAGCCGACGTAAACCGTGCCGTCCCTCGCGATCACCGGAGACGAATCCACGAATCCGTCCAGCGGTTCCTTCCAGATCAGCTGACCGTTGGCGCTGACGGCATGCAGGTGGTTGTCACGCGAACCGACGTAGACGGTTCCGTCGGCGGCCAAAGCGGGTGAGGAATAGATGGCGCCGCCCGCGGTGTATTTCCATTTCAAGGACGGATTGCCACCGGGGACAAGCGGCGGGCGGATGGCGTACAACCCGCCGTCCCCCGACCCGACATAGACCGTGCCGTCCTTGCCGACGGCGGGGGAAGAATCGACCAAGCCGCCGGTGGTGTATTGCCAGCGGAGGTTGCCGGTTGGCGAATAAGCCAGCAGGCGGTTTCCAGAACCGACCAGTATCGTTCCTTCGGCGGTGATGGCCGGTGAGGAAAAGACCACGTCGCCGGTAAACACTTCCCAAAGCAGGTTGCCGTTCGGACCGAGGGCATGCAGGTAGCCGTCCCAGGAACCGAAATAGATCGCTCCGTTTTGTCCCACGGCCGGCGAAGAGGTCACCCAGTCGTCCGTCGGGAAGAGCCATTTCAAAAACCCGTCCGGGTCGATGGCGTAAAGAAACCCGTCGCCGCTGCCAAAATAGAGGCTGCCGTCGGCTCCGATGGCCGGAGAAGAGATGATAAAATCATCGGCTTCGAAGACCCACAGCGGAAACCCGTCCGGAGTCAGGGCATAGAGCAAAAAATCCCACGAAGTGACAAAGATGGTGCCATCGGCTCCCACGGCGGCGGCCGCGTGAATCCAATCCAAGGCGGGAAACGACCAACGTTCGACCCCGTCCGGCCCCACGGCGGTCAACGCCTCCTTGTCGGACCCGATCAACACCGTGCCGTCCCAAGCGAGAGTTGGGGAAGATTCGACCGGCTGACCGACTGGAAAAACCCATTTCAAAGGGGACGCAACCAAGGGGGCGGATGTAACCAAAACCCAAACACACAAAGCGGAAAGGATCGAACAATTCATGCGGTATTCGGAAAATCAGAATTTCAGCGGCAACGCAACGGGTATGAGGGGAAGTTTCCGCGCCGGCAAAGCAAAAAGAACGCCTGCCCCACGCCGCCGGTTTCGGGCGGAAGTGGAACAGGCGTTCGGCAGGAGGAGGGAAAGCTTCAGGGGCGGCGGTCCTCAATGTCCGCGCGCCGGGCGTCGCGAAT
>PXDN01000390.1 GCA_003566375.1 Opitutia bacterium | reverse complement strand
TTCCGTTTTTCGTGCTGGCCGGGTTAATCATGGGGAAGGGGGGGATGAGCCGGCGGTTGATCACCTTTGCCCGCAATCTGGGGGGCGCCCTCCCGGCCGGGTTGGCCTTGGTCATGGTGTTGGCCAGCATGATGTTTGCCGCCATCTCCGGTTCCGGGGCCGCCACCACCGCGACCATCGGGGCGGTGATGATCCCGGCGCTCGCCAAATCCCGCGGATTCACCCTGCCTTCCGCCGCCGCCCTTCAAACCACTTCCGGCTGCATCGGGGTGATCATTCCCCCCAGTGTGCCGCTGATCCTGATGGGAGTCATTGCCGGCATCAGCGTGGGGGATCTCTTTTTGGCCGGCGTTGTTCCGGGCATCCTGATGGGCGTCAGCCTCATGGTGATGAGCATGCTCTACGCTTTTTGGCACCGAAACGAGGGAGGGGAAGAGGACCGGGTGGCGCGCGTTTCGTTCGGCGAGCTGATGCGGTCCGTCTGGCACGCCATCCTGCCGATGATGACGCTGGTGATCATCATGGGGGGGATCATTGGCGGCGTATTCACCCCAACCGAGGCGGGGATCGTGGCGGTGGTTTACGCGCTGGGGGTATGCCTGCTGTTTTACCGGGAGTTGAAATGGAATGATTTTCCCGAACTGCTGCGCGAGGCGGTCACCATCACCGCGGTGGTGGTGCTCTGTATTTCGGCGGCCGCCCCTTTCGCTTGGTTGCTGACCATCGAACAGGTGCCGCAGCAGATCGCCCAGGGAATGCTCGCGTTCACCGACAACCGCTTTGTCCTGGTGGCCTTGATGCTGCTCGTGCTGCTGATGATCGGAACCTTTCTCGACCTGACTCCGGCCATGCTGATTTTGGTGCCAGTCTTTTTTCCGATTGCCCGCGCCATGGGCATGCCCGATTTGCAGTTTGGCATGATGGTCACCATGGCCCTCGCCATCGGTCAATGCACCCCCCCGCTTGGCGTCTCCCTGTTCGTCGCCTGCGGCGTGGCCAAATGCCGCATCGGCGAATTGGTCCGACCGCTCCTTCCCTTTCTGGCCGCCCTCCTCGTCGCTTTGGTGGCCACCGCCTTCATCCCCGCTCTGTCCACCTGGTTGCCCCTGGCGCTGAAGGATTGAGAATTCCACCACGGCTTTTTGCCAAGAATGCCCCAACTTGAATGGCCAACCGGAAAGGCCGCTGATCAAAGACTCTGCAAAGCGTTCCGCATCCAGCCCATGGTGTAGGCCATGCCGGCGTGCCAGGGGGCGGGGCAGGTCATCTGCGGAGCGTGGTCGGGAATCAGGACGCCTTGGAAATCGTGTTTTCGCAGGATCTTCAGGATGCGGAGCATGTCGATGTCGCCCTCGTCGATGAAGACTTCGCGGTAGTTGGGCGCTTTTCCCCGCACGTTGCGAAAATGAACGTAGGCGATCTTTTTTTGCGCGGCGTAGCTTTCGGTCGCTTCGTAAATGTCGCCTTCGGTCATTTCGGCGAGCGTGCCGAGGCAGTATTCGAGGCCGTTGGACGCACTGCTGCGAATGTCCAGGAGGCGCTGATACATATCCGGCTGATAAACGAGCCGGGGCGTGTCGCGCAGGCGCGGGACGGGCGGGTCGTCGGGATGCGCGGCGAGGGTGACCCCGGCTTCCTCCGCAACCGGGAGCACGGCGGTGAGAAAATTCCCGAGACGCTGCCAAAGCTCGTCGTGGCTGATGCGCGAGCGCCCCGATGTGCCGGTGATGGTTTCGTCGAGAGTCATGTTCCAGGCCATCCCGTCGGGCATCGGCTCGTTGTCCACGACGCCTTCCATGCCGACCCCGCCCGCGCCTCCCCGCGCCCAGTTGCCGGATACGCGCCCGTAAACCCCCGCCAGGCTGAAGTTGTAGCCGATGACCGGAATCCCGGCCGCGCCCACCGCGCGGATCATTTGTTGTAGCCCTTCGAGTTGCTCAGCCTTCCGGGGGCCGTCGAGCAGCACGTCGTGCCAATGGGCCGGGTCGAAGTTTTCAATCGCGTGCCAGACCAGTCCCTCGGCCTCGATCTCTTTCTTGATGGCGAGCAACTCGTCCGTTGTCCAAAGCTGCTCCGGATCGCCCGCGCGGCCCCAGCCACCACCGATGCCGCCGGAGACGGGTTGATCGGTTCGCGGTCCGGCCTGGTTGAAGTAATCGACAAGGTGAACGACGAGGTGGGTCGCCCCGCACTGTTTGGCGAAACGATAGTGCTCGCGGTCGAGCATGTGGCGGTAAAGGCCGAATCCGAGTTTCATCATGGTCTTAAAATCCAATTGAGGCGCCGCCGTCCACCGGTAGACAGACACCGGTGATGAATTTTCCGGCGGCGGATGACAGATAAACCGCCGCCCAGCCGACGTCCTCGGGATCGCCGAAATCGTGAAGCGGGGTGCGCGAGAGAATCTTTTCCTTGCGGCGCGGATCGGCGTTGACCGCCTTGTGCATCATCTCGGAATGAATCCAGCCCGGCGCGATGGCGTTGACGCGCACCCCGCGCGGCGCGAAGTCGGCGGAGAGCGCCCGCACGAGTCCGATGTGGGCGGACTTGGCCGCCGAGTAAGCGGCGACCTGGGGAATGCCGAACAGCGACGCCATCGAGGCGATGAAGAGAATGTGCCCCCGTTTTCTTTCGAGCATCGCTTTCCCGGCCTCGCGACTCAGCGCGAAGGCGGCGTTGACGTGGGTCTGCATAACGGTCTGGAACTCCGCGTCGGTGATCTCCTCCGCCGGTTTTTTCAGGTGAACCCCGGCGTTGTTGACCAGCGTGTCGATCGGGCCGATTTCGGTTTCGATGCCGCGCACGAAATCGGGAATGGCCGCGAGATCGGTCACGTCGAAGGGGCGGGCGACCGCCGATTTGCCGATCCCTCCGGCCGCTTCGCGCAGCCGTTCGGCGTTGCGTCCGACCAGGATGACCCGCGCTCCTTTGGTCGCCATGCAACGCGCCATGCCGAGCCCGAGGCCGGAACCTCCGCCGGTAATGAGAATATTCCGGCCGGTGAGGTCGAACGGGTCGTTGCCTGCCGGATGGGATGACGGGTTTTTACAGGACTCCATATTTTGCGAACGCCTCCGTGCTGGACATGCCGTTTTCGATTTCCTTGCGGACCAGGTTTTCCGCCGACGCTTTTTCGACGGCTTTTTCAAAGACTTCCTCCTCCAGTTCCTTCGGGATGATGACCACGCCGTCGAGATCGCCGAAAACCAGATCACCGGGACGGATCACCGTTCCCTCGATCTCAATCGGTACCCGATAATCGGCGACGGCCATGCGGACCCGCGAGTCCTGGGCGAAGCGCCCGGTGCTGAAGACCGGCCAGTCCTGTTCCAGAACCTTCGGCGTGTCCCGGTGCGGACCGTGGACAACCGCCCCGGCCGCTCCCCGGCTCTTGGCGGTCGCGGTCAGGATTTCGCCCCAGCAGGCGGAGGCGTGGGAGGGGAGGCTGCCAATGTGGATTTCACCCGGCTCGAGTTGATCGAGGGCCTCGGTCAGTTGACCGAACGGTTTGTTCCGGGGACCGTAAACATCAATCAGCAAAACCGGCATCGCGCGCCCGACGACCTTCATCGCTTCGCGCATCGGCTGCACGGCGCGCGGGAGAAACTGATGGTAGCGCCCCAGGCTGTCCAAAACGTCTCCAACCACCGGGGTGTAAAGGAGCGAGTGGAACGTGGAAAACATCTCGTCTTCGTTCATGGTGGCGAAGAGCTTGGCTCGATTCGCCGATTTTGAAAAGCGATTTGTGTTCGTCCGTCCGATGGTACCGGTTTTCCGGAGGATCCAGGCGCGTTCTTCTTGCGGTTTGAGGAGTGTGTTTTTGAAATCGTTTCATGAAAAGAAGCCTCCTGAACAAAGAAAACCTTATGATCCGAAAAGCTTTTGTGATGCAATTACTGCCCGGAAACGAAGCCGAATACGAGAAACGGCACAATCCGATCTGGGATGACCTGATCGCCGTCTTCCGCGAACACGGCGTGCGCAACTATTCCATCTTCCTGAATGAGGAGACCCAGCAACTTTTCGGTTACGCCGAAGTGGAAAGCGAGGAACGCTGGGGGGCGATTGCCGGGACGGACGCCTGCCAGCGGTGGTGGAAGTTCATGAGCGACGTGATGGAATACAACGACGATGGCACCCCCGCGGCGACCCCGCTTCGCGAAGTGTTTCATCTCGATTAAGGGAATTGTAGATCGGGCTTTCGCCTGATGATCATCGAAAAAGGGATGATCCGGCACGGCCGGATGCCGCGAGGAAATGATCATCCGGCAAGGTCGGCATCAAACGGCGGTCAGGTCGCGGGTGGGGTGAATGGTTACGGCGTTGCCGGTTTCCCCCCGGGCGGACGCCGGGTCGGCCCAGGCGGCGAAGGCGATCATGGCGGCGTTGTCGCCGGTGTGTTCCGGGCGCGCCGCCAGC
>PXDN01000098.1 GCA_003566375.1 Opitutia bacterium | reverse complement strand
TTGTCGATGACGTGGCGCCGGTGTTGGAACGGCGCTGCGTGGAGTGTCACCGTCCCGGCAATATCGCTCCGTTCGCTTTTGACCGGTATGAAACCACCCGCGGCTGGTCCCCGATGATGGCCGAGGTTTTGCGGACGAAACGGATGCCGCCGTGGCATGCCGATGGGGAAATCGCCGCCTTTGCCAACGACCGGTCGCTGACGGTTGAGGAGAAACGGGCGTTGTTGCGCTGGGTGGAGCTGGGTGCCCCCCGCGGGGACGGGGTCGATCCATTGGCTGACCGTGAGTTGCCGACGCCGGTTGAATGGCCGCTGGGTCCGCCCGACCTGGTGGTGGAGATGCCGGAGGAGGCGGTCATTCCCGCCCGCGGCGATGTCGATTACCGGTATTTTGAGGTTAAGATGGAGATGGAGACCGACGCCTGGGTGCGGGCGGTGGACGTGCGGCCCGGCAATGCCGCGGTGGTGCACCATGCCCTGGTCTTTCTTCGCTACCCGGAACGGCTGGCCGGCCGGCAGCCCGATTTCCAGGGTGGGCTGAGCGGTTTTTTCGCCGGCTATGTGCCGGGTTCGGAGCCATGGCCGTTCCCGGAAAACACCGGAAAATTTTTGCCGGCGGGGGCGCGGGTCATTTTTCAAATGCATTACGTCACAACCGGTAAAGAGGAGACCGACCGCACCCGCATGGGGATTTATCTCCACGACACGCCGCCGCGCCACGAGTTGCACACCCGTTCGGCTTACTACACCCGGTTGCGGATTCCGCCGGGTGAGCGGGACCATGAAGTGACCGCAACCCACGTGGTGCCGAAGGACGTGCTGCTTTGGGGCATGAGCCCCCACATGCATTACCGGGGCAGCCGGTTCGCGATCAAGGCGCGGTTTCCGGACGGCACACGGCGGGAACTGCTTTCCGTGCCTCACTACGATTTCAACTGGCAAACGCTGTATTTACCTGAGGAACCGGTCTTTTTGCCGGAAGGAACGGAGGTTTTCTGCCGTGGCGCGTTCGATAACTCGGCCGCCAATCCGGCCAATCCCGATCCGACGCGGGAGGTGCCTTTTGGAGAGCAAACCACCGATGAAATGTTCATTGGGTATCTGATTTATTCCGAAGCACCGCCTGAGGCTGACAACCCTTAACCTTCATCCTTTTTTGAGGATTTACTTCACGCCATGACTTCATCATCGAAACCTGAATCCGCCCGCGGCGAATCACTGGAAGAGGAGATGCGCCGCTGGATTGACCATCTCGGCCTCCGGCCCCATCCCGAGGGAGGGTTTTACCGGGAGCTGTATCGCTCGGGGGACAATGTCTCCCGGCGCGGCCAAACCCGTTCCGCGTTGACCACGATTCACTACCTGTTGGCCAAGGGGCAGGTTAGCCGCTGGCATGTGGTGGAATCCGACGAGGTTTGGCATTTTCTCGGGGGAGAGGCCATGGAATTGATCACGCACGATCCCGGGAGCGGGGAAACAGGGGTTGTCCGGCTCGGGCCGCCTCTCACGCCCGGCACCGAAACGGTGCGGGTGGTTCCCGCGGGCCACTGGCAGGCGGCCCGCCCGCTGGGCAAACTGGTGCTGGCCGGTTGCACGGTGGGGCCCGGCTTTGATTTCGCTGATTTTCGCTTCGTATCCGATCTTCCCGGACACAATGAGCGGTTCACCGGCGATTTGGCGCGGTATAAGGAATTGCTCTGAAGACGCCGCCGGCCGCGGGGGGCGGATGCCCGGCCGGGTTAGTCGGTCGTGTTCCCCTTGGAGTGGGCTTTGGCCACGATTTCCAAAAATTCCCAGAAATCCTCGCTGTTGACCCGGTTTCCATCTTCGAGAACGGTTTTGTGAGCGATGACCATGTCCAGAGCCGGAAGCACGGTGATGAATTGGCCCCGGAAACCGGTCGCGGCGTAGGCGCCTTTGAACGGGCCGGTGTTATGGTCACCGTCCCACACCCACCACATGAAGCCGTAACCGGCCCACGGGCGGTTTTCGCGGCGGCTTTCGGGGTTGATTTCGGCAGCCGGGGTCAGCGGGGAAGTCATCTTCCGCATCCATTCGCGGGAGATCAACTGGCGGCCGTCCCAATTGCCTTCCCGCAATGCCAAGTGGCCGAGGCGGGCCATGTCGAGGGTGGAAAAATGCATGTGGTAGGAGGGGTGGACCGAGCGGTCCGGGTTTCCGCCCTTGCGGTGGCGGTCCCGGTCAAAGTGCCGCATGCCGAGGGGACGGGCGAGTTCCTGGTCGAGCGCGTCGAAGAGGTTGACCCCGGTTTGGGTCTCGAAGACCGTGCCGGCGGCGTTGAAGTCCCAATTGGAATACAGAAAATAGGAACCCGGTTCCTGGCTGCCCCGTTCGGGAGCGTCACCCAGATTATCGCCGGTGTTGGAGGCGGGGTGATAAACGCCGGACTTCGACAGAATCAGATGGCGGGCGGTGGCCCGTTTTTCGGCGTCGGACAAACTCTGGTGGTCGTCAATCCCCATTTCGGCCAAGGTCAAGTCGAGGTCGATCTCCCCGCGGTCGTGGTAAATGCCGTAAAGCATGGCGAGGATGCTCTTGCGGACCGATGCCACGTAACTGACACGTTCGGTGTCTCCGTGTTCATAAGCAATTTTGCCGTTGATGGTGATCACGAGGCCGGTGGTGTCCTGGGCCTTGAGCCAGGATTCGATCCGTTCGAGACCCCCGGTGGTGAAACCGGCCGCTTCGGGGGATTCCCAGCGCTCCCAGGTTTCCTGTGGAAAAACCGCTTCCCCGGCGGCAATCGGGGCGGCGGCCATGGCCGGCAGGCAGATGGCGGCCAGCCAGGAACGGACAAAGGCGGTGATCGGACGAGACGATGCCGGGTGTGGTTTCATGGTATTCATGACTCACACAGTGGCAGACGATTTCCCTCATTTCGAAAACTTTTTTCAACCCATCCCGGAGGAGGAGAATAATGGTCTGTTTCGATCACCGCCCTGTCCTGTGCGAACTCAAATCATGAAGGCGGGAGGAAAAGAATTGCCCCGGCCGCGCGATGGGTGAACGTTGACCATGTTTGGATTAACCCCAAACCTCCCATTTATTTTCATGGCAGCACATTCTCAGGAAACGGAAGCTTGGCAAGCCTCCAACGGCACCGGACGGGCGCCGGCCCCCCGCAAGTCGATCCACTATTGGAAAAGCGACCGCCCTTCGGTGGTTTCCAGCGGCTCGGCGCGGCGAAAAATCCGTGAAGACATGGAGTCGATGTTGCTGGGCGAGTTGCGGAGGGTGTTTCCGGACAAGAAAATCGCGCTTCGGCCGGCGGGCGGTCAGGGCAACCACATCACCTATTTTGCGGACATCGGCGATTTGCGCGGATTTTTGCGGGTGGAGGACGGACCGGAGGGAATGGATTGCATGGAGATGGAAGCCCGCATTATCCGCGCCGTGCGGGACGCGGGGGTTCCGGCCCCGGCCATCCACGCGCTCGACGCGGACCGCCGCCGGGTGCCCTTTGCCTGGCAGGTGCTGGAGCGGGTGGATGATCCCGATCTCAACATTTGGAACAAGGCCGATGATTTGGATTTTCCCAAAGTGGGATTGGAGATCGGGCGTTCGGTGGGCAAGTGGCAGAAGAAGGTGCCGACCCGCGGGTTTGGCCTGTTTAATCCATTGGAGGAAGGCCTGACTGGTTACCACGACGATTACCCGACCTATTATTACCTGCATTTCGACCGGCACTTGGCCTTTTTGCGGGAAAACGATTTTCTGACCCGCGGGCTGGCGGCCACCATCGCGGATGCGGTGCGGGAGCACGGGGACTTGTTGCAATTGGAGAAAAGCTGCCTTGTCCACAAGGATTTGGCCTTGTGGAACATTCTCGGGCGACCGGATAAAATCACGGCTTTCATCGACTGGGAGGACGCTGTCGGAGGGGACCCCATGGATGATTTTTCCCTGCTCGGCTGTTTCCACAGCGGGTTGGAAGTGATGCGGGCCTTGGAAGGCTATCAGGAAATCCTGCCGCTGCCCGCCGAACACCGGCGCCGTTTTTGGCTGCATCTGCTGCGAAACATGTTGGTGAAGGCGGTGATTCGCATTGGCCTCGGTTATTTCCAACGGCGGGACGACCTGTTTCTCATCGGCTCCGGAGCCACCGGGCAGGATTTGAAAGCTTTCACGCGGGAACGGCTCGAAACCGCCTTGGACGGGCTTCGGGAAAACCGCGATATCGCGGATTTGTGAGCGGGCGCGGCTTCGGCGGTCGGGGTTGACCGAATTCCCGTAAGCCTTAGCCTAATTATTCACCGAAATTCCGAAACGGTTTGGCGGAGGCCCGCGTCGTGAACAGGTGATTACTAAAAACGCCGGATCATTGCCCATCCCGACGGCGGGAGGCCGAATTTGGGTTGTATCCGCGATATCCGTACACAGCTCACCTTGCCTCCCCGGATTTCGG
>PXDN01000199.1 GCA_003566375.1 Opitutia bacterium | reverse complement strand
GCACGGCCATGCCAAGGCGGGGCCGCATGTTCATTAATCCGGAACAGTTTTTCCTCGCCAATACCTCCAATGTCTCTCCCGGTCAAATTATTGAAGACGCGCGCACCTACTTGGAAGATCCCTGGGGCCGACCCTACGAGTATTATTATAAAACCGAAAACAATCCCGATGCGTGGGAAAACCCGCAGTTCGTTTTGTTCTCCCGCGGCCCGGAAGGGGGCGGCAAGGCCAACGATCCGGGGCCGGACGGTCGGCCCGATTACGATCACCCCGATAACATCGGCGTCATCTATGCCAACCGGAATTAAGTCCCACTTTTAAAATTTTTCCTCTTATGAAACAGACAACCCGTTTCCAAAAATCGACCGGATTTACTTTGATTGAACTCCTGACGGTGATCGCCATCATCGGGGTTTTGGCGGCCATTCTCGTGCCAACGGTCGGTCGCGTGCGCGACAACGCCCGCCGCACCCAAGCCCGCGCCACCTTCACCTCCTGGTCGCAGGCGATTGAAATGTTTCGCCAGGAATACGGGTTTTGGCCGAATTTCTCCACCCCGCCCTCGGCGGATTGGAGCGGAGGCAATCAACTCACCCCGCAGGATCGCAACTTGGTCATTCGCCTGAACGAAAACGCCACCACGCGCCAGAATTTTGTCGAGTTTCTCACCGGTTACCAAATCGACGGGAGCGAGCTTCCCACAACTCTTGTTTACCGAAACCACCCCAACCGCAAGCGGATACGGTTTTATTCCCTCACCGAGAACGATTACATTCAACTGGGCACAGGAAACTTGAGCCCGCAAAACATCCGTTTCGTCGATTCCTATGAGAACGATGACATCATCATTGTTATGGACGGCAACCAGAACGGGGTCATCGCCCTCGGCACCAACGCCGGAACCTACGGGGTCACGGGCAATGAAAATCCCGGCAGTCCCGTGACGCCGTATGACACGCGCACGGAGGTGCGGGCCGGCGTGCTCATTTACTCCGGCGGGCGCGGCGGCGCCAACGCGGGAATCGCCCGCGAAAATATTATCCGCTCTTGGTAAATTCGTGAACGCAAACCGTTGAAGCAACACCCGGTCATTCCGCAGACTCATCTTTTCATGAAACCCAGCCGATACCCAAAACCGCACCACTTGATCGCAGCCACCGCCATGGCGGGGCTCCTGTCCTCTCCCTTTGCGCCGATGGCCTGGGCGGACGACCCGGAGGAGCCGGAAGGCCCGATTCCGGGGACGCTGGTGGAGGAGTTCGCGCCCGCCGGTTTCAACGACGAGGTGTTTTCCATAAAAGTTGATGCCGAGGGCCGCATCGTGGCCGGCGGCTGGTTCACCCAGGCCGGCGGACAACCCCGCGGCGGCGTGGCCCGGCTCACGTCCGAGGGCGAACTCGACGACACCTTCACCGCCAACACCACCGGCGGGCCGGTGGTGGACCTGTCGGTGGCGGAAAACGGCGACATTCTGCTCGGCGGCGCGTTCACCCAGGCGGCGGGCGCGGCCCGCAGCCGGTTGGCGAGGGTGGATGACGAAGGGAATTTGGTGGAGAGTTTCGATCCGGCCGGGCCGCTGGACGACCGCGTGACCGGCATCCGGGAGATGGCCGACGGGTCGGTGGTGGTCTCGGGTTGGTTCAGCCTGATCGGGGGCGATTTTAAGGTCGCGGCGGCCAAGTTCGGTCCCGACGGCACCCTCGACACCACGTTCGCCGGCGGCGGCGCCAACAACGTGATCAGCGCGGTGGAGGTGTTGCCCGACGGCCGCGTTTTGTTCGGCGGGGCGTTCACCAGCTTCAACGGACAACCGCGCAACCGCCTGGTGATGGTGGACGGCGAAACCGGAGCCCCGGTCAATGATTTCAACATCGGCACCGGATTCAGCGGACCGGTCACCGCGGTGTTGCCGCTGCCCGACGGGCGCATCCTCGTCGGCGGCAATTTCATGTTTTTTAACGGCGTGGAGCGGGCCCGCCTCGCGCTGCTCAACGCCGACGGTTCCCTGGCGGCGACCTTTAATCCCGGCGCGGGGCCGAATGGCGCGGTCAACGCCCTCGCGGTTGATTCCGGCGGCCGGTTTTTAGTCGGCGGAGCGTTCAACGAATACAACGGCACCCCGGTCAACCGCCTGGTGCGCCTCCTGCCCAACGGCACCCTGGACGAAACCTTCGAGACGGGCGAGGGCGCCTCCGGCACCATCAACTCCATCGTTTACCTGCCGGAAGAGCAAATCGCGCTGGTGGCCGGCAGCTTCACCTTTTTCGCGGGCCAATCCCGCGCCCGCCTGGCCGCTGTTCACGCCGGGGGCGAGGCGGTCGGAACCGAGGGCCGTTTCCCGTCCTGGCTGGCCGAGAACTTCACCAGCGCCGAACTGGCGAACGGGCAAATCTCCGGCCCCGCCGCCGATCCCGACGGCGACGGGGTGCCGAACCTTCTGGAATACGCTTTCGGCGGCGATCCGAAGGCGCCCGGCACCGCTCCGCTGCCGACCCTTTCCACCACCGAATCCGGCGGGCAAAAATTCCTGCAAATTTCTTTTGCGCGGGTCGGTGAGGCCAACGACATCGAATATCATGTTCAGGCCTCGGAAGATTTGGCCAATTGGGAAACCATCTGGAACAGCGCCGGCCAACCCATGGCCCCCGGTGACGGAGTTATGACCCAAACCGTGACCGATGACGTGGCCGCCGACGGATCCCGCTTTCTGCGGGTGGCCGTCGTTTACACCGGGGAAGTGATCGAGCCGCCTCCGCCGCCCGAAGGCTACACCGACTGGGCGGGCCAGTTCTTCAGCGGCGACGAGCTCAACGATCCCGCCGTCAGCGGGCCGAACGCCGATCCCGACGGCGACGGGGTTCGCAATCTTATGGAATACGCCCTTGGCGGCGATCCGCAGGTGCCGAACACCGCCATGAAGCCGGTGGTCACCACTGAGGCGGGCGAGGGAGGCGACTTCCTGAACATCCATTTCCCCCGCATGCGGGATGCCGCCGGCATCGTTTACAAGGTGCAAGCTTCGGCCAATTTGGCCTCTTGGGAAACCATCTGGAGCAGCGCCGACCATCCTTACACGTCAACCGAATCCATGGAAATGGAATCCGTTCCCGACGTGGAACCCGTGAGCGCCGCCAGCCCGCGGTTCCTGCGGTTAATTGTGGAGACAGCCGACTGAGAGGCGGCAAACCATGGCGCGCAACATGCGAAATATTCAAAACCACGACCTCCGCGGCGACACCCGCGGATTCACCATCATCGAACTGCTGGTGGTGATCGGCATCATCGTGATGTTCCTCGCCATTGCCGGGCTCTCCATCCGGGGAACCGACACCCTGAACCTGCAATCGGCCCAGCGCACCATGTCGGGCCTGGTCAACGCCGCCCGCAGCCAGGCCGAGATGCGGCAGGTGCCGGTCCGCATCGCGGTCAACGACGATCCGGAGGACCGCGACAACTACCTGCGCCAGATTTGGCTGGTGCGGGCGGGGGGTGCTGTTTCTTCGCCCGATGCCGGGGCCAGCTCCGTCAACTGGATTCCGATCAACGATCCGGTGCGCTTGCCCGCCGGGGTTTTTATCGTGCCCACCGCCAACGGGAGCGGGGTGGTCCACCAGCGGGGTGGCGACCAGTTGCTGCCGCCCGATTTTTTCAACGATTACCGGGACAACGCCAACAACCAGCGAAAATCGAGCCTCGGGGTGCAACGGATGCACATCAATTACGATGCGGCCAGCAACCCGAACTCCACGAAAATGATGTACATTTCCTTTAACGCGCGCGGATTCGCCGGCAACAGCTACCGGTTCATCGCCGGGCTGGCCGAGCGGCAACAGGCCGGACCCCGCTTCACCAATTCCGAGCAAATCACCGGCTTGTTGATCCGTCCGTTTGGCACCGCGACGCTGGTTGACGATCCGGAAACATTTGGTCCGTTGTGAAAGGTGATAAGGAACTACTATGAGACATCGCGGAAAAACCGGGTTTTCCCTAATTGAGGTGGTGCTGGCCGTGGCCATCCTCGGCGTCACCGTCGTGGCGGTCATCGGCCTGCTCGGCTACACCAGCCGTTCCATTTCCGATGTGCGCGAAACCACCTCCGCCGCCAGAATTTCCGACCTGCTGCTGGCGGAGCTGGAACGGGAGGGGTTCGATAATTTGACCACGACCGGAACACAGTTCATCTTTTTCGCCAACCCGGCGGGGGACCGGGTGGTTCTGGAGCAGGATGCCAATAATTACGATTCGGCCAACCCCTACGGCAATCCGCCCAACACCTCCCGACCGGCGGGCATTCCTCCACGCGACCGCTTTTACCGCATCGTGTTGACCCGGATTCAGGGTAACAATAATCCCAACCAACAGTTGCAGGTCGATTCCGCCAGAAGCGGGTTCGTTGCTTTTTCCGTGCAGATGGAGTGGCCGTGG
>PXDN01000193.1 GCA_003566375.1 Opitutia bacterium | reverse complement strand
GTTTCAGTAGTAAAGCCATCTGTTCGAGTCTGCTCGCCGTTTTCAATCCTTAAAGACTCAGCATATCTCTTAATAACCTCACCAGAAAAGTCTAGCGTTCTTTCCCTCAGAAGCTTGATATTGGACTGCAGCGTTTTGTATTTGAACCCCTTATCATAGGGCCCTATCTTCAAAAAATCTCGCACAGCATTGGAGTCTTCTATGTCATCCGCCAACCCTCGGTACGAATATTCAAATCTTCGGAGCAGAAGCAAGGACCGAAACACCTGTTCCGCCGTCATCCCTTCCCGACCACACCTATTTCTTCTACCCGATGGATTAAGATCTCCTTGTACCAGACTCAAAATCTCGTCGTAAGCCTCAAGACCCTCAAGTATCTCTGAGGCTTTCGATAACTCATCTTTTTTCCCATAACTCGCACTTTCAGGCTTGAAATATAGCTGCTTTTGTGACCTAATCCTCATTAGTTTTCACCTCCTCTCTGCGTTTTTGTGGGTTTTTACGCTATTACATTAACGCAGAGGGTGAAAACTAACAATCCCTTTTTTGCCAATTCCTCAAATTTTACAACCGGTTATCTACAAGGACACGATAAACTCTCTGGCAGAGAGGAGACAATATTCGCCCAACGGGCTCATAAACTAGAAGAAGCCCGTGCTAAAAGAAAGCTGCACAGAGAGCGTCAGCTATTAGCTGCATAGAAGAGAAGAAAATGAGTCTATGTTTAGGTGGCCAAGACCATATTGGTTGGTGCATGTTGACGCCGGTGCGAAGTTGAGCAGTTTTCGCCGGTTTGAAAGTGAGCAAGATCTGAGGTGATAATTTTGATGGGGAGAGGAGACTGTCGGACGAGGTCTGCGGGAGAATCTCCCCCGCAGGAGTGATAGTTTGTTAGGCTTCGTTGAGTTCGCTTGCCCGGTAACTTTTTCCGGTGATGGTGATGGTCTCAGAATGGTGAAGGTAACGGTCAAGCAGTGCTGAGGTGAGAGTAGCATCGTTATTGAAGATTTCCGCCCAGTGCTTATAGGTTCGATTTGTAGTGATAACGATTGAACCACGTTCGTAGCGAGCACTGATAATTTGGAAGAGTAGGTCGGCGCCTCGCTTATCGATGGGGAGATACCCCAATTCGTCGAGAATAAGGAGCGAGGGTTTTAGGTACCTCTTGAGTTCCTGCTTGAGGCGACCCGATAGAATGGCAGCGGATAGAGTATTAATTGCTTCGACTGCCGAGGTGAAGAGCACCGAATGACCTCTAAGACATGCGGTGTACCCGAGGGCAATGCTGAAGTGAGTTTTTCCCAATCCTACGCCGCCGAGGAAGGTAACATTCTCTTTTTTCCTCAAGAAATCAAGCCGAAACAGGTTTTGGATCTGGAGCTTATTTATCTTTGCGGGATGCGACCAATCGTACTGGTCAAGCGTTTTGTGGGCTGGGAAGCGGGCAAGCATAATTCGCCGGGCAGTTGCGCGGTCGTTGTGTGCTGCAGCATCACCCTCGATGAGGGTGGCGAGATATTCGATATGGGAAGTTCCTTTTTTGGCGGCTTCTTTGGCAATCGCAAGGTAGTGCTCCTTTGTGAAGGTGAGTTTGAGTTTATCACAAGCTTTTTCAAGTGATTCAACCATGGTGCTATTCTCCTTGTAAGTCGTACACAGATAAATCTGGTTGGGGCAGTTCTAAATCGAGCAGGTCGCTTTTTCTTGTGAGTATGAGCGGCTGTGGTTCTGGCAAAAGCCGCGTTCGAGCTTCACACACGTTTAGGATATAGTCGGCACCGAAGGCTCGGAATTCGAGGGCATCCTTCATGACGCGGCCGACGGCGTCTTTACCGTATATCTCTGAGAGGGCTACGATCCGTTCAACGTGACTTCGGACGTCGAAGCGGCGCTCTAAGAGTCCAGCGTGGTACACCTGAGCTTCGGGGCTGATTTCAAGGAAACGCTTAGTGAGCGACTGGTCACGGGCGTGTTTGCGTTGCTGCAGCAGCCCCCTTTCATGATCTGGCTCGTGGATATCCTGCTTGCGGTCGTATGACCTGGTGTGGCGAGCAATGAGTCCTTCCTGTTCGCTGTAGAAACACACTACATCGGGGTACACCCGCATACTAAGTGGTTGTCCTGCATACTTGGCAGGCACAGAGTATTTATTTCCATCAAATCGCACGCGGAATTGAGGGCAGGGACGTACAGGCATCACCGTGCCAACATCGTAGGGGGCAGGCAAGGGACGCAGGAGGTGACGTTCTTCTTCAAACATATCCACAGGCCGACACCTTGTCTCGCCGTGCAGGCGTACGTTGGCCACTTCATCACGCCATTTTACGGCTTCAGGGTGAAGAGTTTCGAAGGAAGGAATGTCCAACCCGCGAAGCAGGTTCTTTTTTACGTAGCCGATGCCGCTTTCCACCCGCCCCTTCTCGTTTCCCCTTCTTGGTGCGCAGGCAATAGGAGTGAAGTTGTAGTGCTTGGAGAAGTCGAGATAGCGGGGGTTGAAGACGGGGTCTTTTCCGAGCAGATGGGTGAGCACGGCTGCTCGTGCATTGTCAAACATTATAGAGTGCGGAACTCCCCCGAAGAAGGTGAAGGCGTTGCTCATGCACTGGTAGAGATGCTCAGCACACTGGCGCACAGTGAACTCCAGATATAACATCCGGCTATAACATAAGACCATGAGAAAGAAAGACAGTTTCCGGCGAGTGGAACCACATGCAACAGTGCCATATGAGCCCCAGTCAATCTGGGCGCAGGTGCCCGGAGCAAAATGCAGCGTGAGATATGCTGTCCTTGTTCGAGGGCGGACCTTTGCCACGTACTCCTTAACAATTGACGTGCCGCCGGAAAAACCAAGATTCTTGATCCGTATGAGAATTTGAGCTGCGGTGTAATCATGCTTTTCAAGCAAACGCTGAATTTCTGCCTTGTAGGGATCGAGTTTGCTCGGTCGGGGGGTTCCCTGCCGGGGGCAAAATCGTGGAGTGTCCAACCAATGCCCGACAGTGTGCCGGGTTAGTGACAGCTCGCGGGCAATCCCCGAAATACTGAAGCCATCCTCAGCAAGCTTCTTAATTCGGCAGTATGTTTCGTAGTCAATCATCGCGACTCACCGTTGAGGACTATAGAGCGAAGAACATCGCCAACACTTTGAGGTACTGTTGCCGAACCTCTACGACGAGGCTTCGACAGCGGAGCATCCAGCGAGAGCAGCTGGTAGAGTGGGCGCCGGTAGGCGATAAGGCCTGCCTGCTGCAGCGTCCTGCGAGCTTCGATAAATGTGGTTAGATCAACAGCAAGTAATCCCGCCGCCTTATCATCCGAATAATAACTTAAGCCATGAGCATCTGCGGCTATCACCAGAAACAAGTAGAGCGCAAGGGCTTCAGGTGAACGTATTTGCGCAAGATGCCCATTAAAGAGAAGCCGTTGGTCAACCCAGCTGAAGTTCCCCTTCGGAATGTGTCGCGCCCGCTCGGGCATCAGAAGCCGTTTCTCCACCATTGCCGCCTCCGTGCAAAATATTCTGGCCGAGCCTTAGCAGAGCAGAAACTGTGAAAGCTATGTCATCTTGTAACGTACTGCCTATAAGCTTCCCAATTAATCCAATGAAAACAGCTGATTGACCCCCTTTTTCCACAGGCAAGACATCTTGTAACGCAGATGCCCTCTTCCCTTCCCCTGAGGATGATTCACAGATCGTCGCTAACCAATTGTTTTTATTGCCCCCACCCAATGTCGAAGTAGGTAGACCTTCTCGGCATAAAACGTCAGTAGACGAATTATAAGTCCCAGATTCTTCAGTCGTAACAGCTACTTGGCTCACTAAGACATCTTGTAACACACGCCTCTTCCAATACCCGGGATGGGCAGCTCGCCACTCACGAACACGTTCCACATGAGCTGGCCCCCGGAAATAGTCCCGATTCTCGGGCTTGCGATGCCACCTGGCCTGCGATTGCCGCTTACTCGCCTGCCGACACTCCGACTTTCCGCAAAACTGCTGGTGTCGGACATTTCGGGAATCGGGGTGAAACAACTCCTTACAATTCTTACATTTCTTTCGTCGCTGCCGTTTCATATTTTCTTTACCTCCAGAGACCTTTTTAACCTAGAAGGGCTCCATCAACGGAAGAATTCTTCTCCAAGCAACGGCGTCACGAACAAGAAAGGGAGAACAAAAAAACAAAAGAACAAAGATTAAAAATGATCAGAGGGAGAACAAAAGCACACCAAACTGCTCACTTTCAAACCGGCGGAAATTGTATACTTTCAGGTCGGCGGTGACAGGCTGTCGCTCGTGCTCGCAAACGAACACTTCGTGAGTTAATTGAAGAGGGCTTGAGGAGTGTCATTGAGGCGTATCATGATCACTCAAAGGAGAAGAAACCGATAATCACCCCACATATTGTCACAGGGGTAGAAAATCACCAGCG
>PXDN01000175.1 GCA_003566375.1 Opitutia bacterium | reverse complement strand
GATTAGCACGACAGAAGAAGAGGCTCTCTCTGGCGACATTGTCTTTCATTATGGCAACCTCGACCTCGATAACTTGCAGAATGCTGAGGGATTAACACTGCCTCAGACGGTTGGTGGTGACATCTACCTTGGGAGTCTGCAGAGGGCTGAGGGGTTAACACTGCCTCAGAAGGTTGGTGGTTTCCTCGACCTCGCGAGCTTGCGGAATGCTGAGGGATTAACACTGCCACAGACGGTTGGTGATGGTCTCAACCTTGGGAGCCTGCAGAGGGCTGAGGGACTAACACTGCCAGAGACGGTTGGTGGTAGTCTCACCCTTAGGAGCCTGCAGAGTGCTGAGGGGCTAACACTGCCAGAGACGGTTGGTGATTTCCTCGACCTCGCGAGCTTGCAGAATGCTGAGGGATTAACACTGCCAGAGACGGTTGGTGGTGACCTTGTCCTCGAGAACTTGCAGAGGACTGAGGGATTAACACTACCTCAGAAGGTTGGTGGCTACCTTGACCTTAAGAGCCTGCAGAGTGCTGAGGGGTTAACACTGCCACAGAAGGTTAGTGGTGGCCTCAACCTCAGGAACCTGCAGAGGGCTGAGGGGCTAACACTGCCACAGACGGTTGGTGGTGACCTCGACCTCGAGAACTTGCGGAATGCTGAGGGATTAACACTGCCACAGACGGTTGATGGTAACATCTACCTTGGGAGCTTAAGTGGAACAGAAGAACAACTACTGAAAGAGATTTATCCAGAACATGCACACAAGTTCTCATCCTTCTAAATTGATTCTAGGGTAACCGAAGTGGCTTCTTCTTTCCCTACTGAAGCTGTTTTCAGCTTCGGCTAAAAATGAGTGTCGAACCACCTCCATCTCGGCGCATACACGAAAATATCCTTGTTTTGCAAGGGTATTTTTTGTTAACCGGATTGGAGATTTGACAATTTTGTTTATTTTTTACACTTTCACCCCAATAACATCAAAGATGTGCCAGAACTTGTCATAGCCAGTTGCAGTTTTGCTAATTCGTTTTGACTCAACAAACGTGCGTACTGTAAAAGAAGTGAAGAGATTTTCAACTTCTGTTCGGTCTAAGAAAGTCATTTCGGGACGGTCAGAAAATCCATCTTCTGGTCCAAAGAATTGCCCCGCAAAGACTCCGCCTGACGGTAGTGAAGACACTATCTTACCCCACACTTCAGTGAATGTATCTGGTGTCGTGAACGGGAGAGAAAATTGTGCATTTACCAGATCGTACTGACCTTCGTTAAAAGTAAATTCATCAAATGACTGCTGGTAGAATGTGAGACCTTCTTGCTGTGGCGCCATAGCAGCGACATTCTCGGCATTATCGACTGCATCAACTACAAATCCTTTCTCTAGCAAGAACATTGAGTCTTTAAAAGCACCACAACCAAGATCCAGCGCTCGACCAGTTTTATGACTAACGAAAGGCAGCGCTTCTACCAACAACTTACTTGGTGGTTTATTTTTGGTGCTTTTAAGAAAGGTATCTGAAATCATATTGTTTAAGCGAATTGTTATTTATACACATCTTTTCTATGCTTAATAGCTAGGACCATTAACACGCGCACCTTGCCACTGTCATCTATCTTAAAGATCACTCGATAGTCACCAATTCTATATCTGTATTTACCAGCTAGCCGCCCCTGTAACGTCTTTGCTCGAACTAAGGGATTTTCCTGATTAGCATTAGCAGTGATTTTGATAATAATTCGCTTTGCAACTGTAGGAGACAACTTCTTTAACTGACGTAATGCGTCACGTGAATAAATGATCTCAACCAGCATAGGTTAGGTAATACCAAGCTCCTGCAATACTTCTTCTTGGGTATGATATTTTCCTTCAGCCATCTCCGCTTCTGCCTTTACCACTGAGGCCACAACCGAATCAAGATACTCATCCTCGGTAAATGGCTTGACCTCGAACAGTGGTTTGTTACGACTCATAACAATATATCGCACACCATCTGTGCGTGCTTGTTGTGCGTACTCAGCAATATTGCTGCGAAAATCTTTTATGCCGATAAATTTAGTATTCATGTTTGAAGTGTACACTTCAGTGTACACTTCAGTCAAGTACTTTTATACGTTTGCCCCACACAAAGCTGTCGAACCACCTCTAATTCGGCGCACATTTAAAGGCACCCTTCACGGGTGTTTTTAAATGTGCGCCGGGAGAATAGTACTTGAGTACTGTTCGTCTGGATTCGAAGCTCCGCAGTATATATTTTCGAGCCTTCCTAGCGAGAAAATATACGAGGAGCCGTCCAAGAAACCGAGTCTATTTTATGAACGTAGTGAAATAAAATAACCGGTATTCGGGGACGAACCAGCCCGGCGCACAAACTTGACAATACATTATTTTTAGTGTATATTGGTAAAAGTATTGCACTTACTAGAAGGAAGATGTCTTGAACCTTACTAAGTATGAAGAAATAGCACTCAGAGGTAATCCTGTCTGCTCTGATTGCGGCAAACCGATCCAACCAGGTACACTGAAACACTACGATCACAGTGACGGTTGGAGGGTTTACGGATTCAGAGAACGGCAATGGCTCTACTTCGAGTGTCAGCATCAAGTACAAAGTACTGGGCTGCCGTGCAGATATCAACATTCGCTTGCAAAACTGAGCGTTTCCAGAAACATATGAGGAGCACCCGCTGGCGGAAGATAGCATCTTCCCTAGGGTGCTGTTTTTCGTTACCTTACCCCACAGACAAGTGTCGAACCACCTCTATCTCGACGCACATCTAGAAATATAAAACACACCCCTATTTTTAGGGATGTGTTTTATTAGAAGTGAATTATTTAGACCAAAACTCAAGACTTGAAATAGCTGTATCTACAACTTTTGTATCAATACCCTTTAGCGATTTTTCTTCTAACTCACTATCAGAGCCAGGAGCTAAATCACTTAGTTCCTGCCTAGACTCTGAACTATCAGAAGTTGTTATAACGAAACCTAAAAACCCGGCGCCAACAAAAAGAACTACAAATAAAAAGAGTACCAGGTACAAAGAGGAGTGTGTATTTTCATAACTTTTTCCTTCATTAGCGTTGCTATTTTGGTGCTCAGGATACTGCATACAATTTTAAAGTATTACAAATACACTGTACCACAAAAACCCGCCATTCCTTACAGGAATGGCGGGTTTTTTGTATTTTACCCAAACAACCACTTTACACCTCGTTTTTGTAGATAAGTACACAGCCCTGCAATACCAATACTTAGAACAATACTTAAATACATAAAAAGTATATACTCTCCCCACTGCCCAGCAAAAACTGGGTAGGTACTGAAGTACCAGAACAGTCCTTCCATAATCGGAAAATGTAAGAGAAAAACCCAAAGACTTCTATCGCCAATCCAGCTAAAAATTGAGGTTATAATGGCAGGTATTTTTTCAGTGTAATACAAATTAAAGAATAGCAGCAACACTGCAATTCCATAAAAATACTGCCCATTAAAAAAGAAATCAACGCCAAACACGACTTGCAATCCAACGAACAAGAAAATAATTAAGATCCATGGCCACCAAACAAAATACTTCTTAGAATATAGAAAATACTCTCGCATATAGATACCCCATACAAAAAAGAATAGAAATGGTAAAAAGGTATAGATTTCTCCAACCATTCTCCCAATACCAGATAAATAGACACCTATAGAAACCAAAAGACTTAAAAATATAAACCAACGTTTATGAGCAAGCGAGAAAATAATTGGGTATAGCACATACAACTGAAGCAATACCAATACAAAATAAAAAGGTAATGAAGCTGTGCCAGTCAGGGCGTGATATATAAATTCACTTGTACTGCGTTCATGTACCACCACTAAAAACCATGTTACTAACAAGTACGGAATAACTACAACAAAAAATCTGTCAGAGTAAAATTTGACCAACCATTGTTTAGTCCACCTAGGTTGAGTTAATAGAATTCCTGAACTAATAAAAAAAATAGGTAAGGCAAACCGTGAAAAATTATTTAAAACTGTATTAAAAGTAATGGCAAAATCACCTACATACACATAAAAATAACTAACGTGTATGAGAATAATTCCCACCATAGCAATACCACGTATAAATGAGTAAAATTCATAACGCTGAGAATTATCCGAATGTACTCTCTGCTTTTTTTCGCCCTCTACTAAGACAGTCTCTTGGTGTGTTGGAATAAAATACGACCAAAAGCGTGGAATCACAGCTACTATAATTAGAGTCGTTAAAAGTAGTAAAATTTCTATATCACTCACACTCTCTATAATACCTGTATTTTGGTAGTAATAATAGATATAAAA
This sequence comes from Opitutia bacterium, assembly GCA_003566375.1. Lineage (GTDB taxonomy): Bacteria > Verrucomicrobiota > Verrucomicrobiia > Opitutales > T3Sed10-336 > T3Sed10-336. Next base: position 161 of record PXDN01000175.1, on the reverse strand, counting down.
ACCACGTGCACTATGTGCACGTGGTTATTAATTATGGCCGGGACATGACTTCATGAGCGAAGCCAAGCTCTACCGCTCGCTCTGCTCCAAACGCTTCAGACAGTTCGTTCAAGCGATACACCTCACCCAAGGTCAGTCCAGTCCTCTCAGTAATAATACTT
>PXDN01000211.1 GCA_003566375.1 Opitutia bacterium | reverse complement strand
GAAGCAAATCGAAACCCGGCTAGCCCGCGCGATCATCTCCGGCGAAGTCGCCGACGGCACCAAGGTGGATTTCGACTTGGAGGGGGATGCCCTGGCCATGAAGACCGGCGCGGCTTCCCCCGCCGCCTGAACCAACCGAGGCGGCGGCAGCGGGGGTTTCTACGGCTCGATACCGCCCTCGGCCGCGATGGCTTCGTCGCGGTAAAGGTCGCGGTTGCTCCCTTGGAATTCGGCTTTCAGACGCACGCGAAACTCGGACAAATCGACAAGGTTCCAACCGGTGAAGCGCCAGCGCCCGTCCTCCCGCCGACCGGCGTGGGAGAGGCCGATGATGAGGTGCGCGGCGTCATCCAGGATTTTGTTGGTTTCCCGTTTCGGTTCGAAATAAAAGGTGCGGAAGGTGCTGTTGCGAAGCCGCTCGGCATAGACTTTCGGGTCGAGGTAGTAGATCCGTCCCGAGGTTTCGTCGAGGAGCCGGAGATCCGGATAGCCGGATCGCTGCGCCTGCCCGGACGCCGTTGGGGGAAAGGTGCAGGAGAACCCCTCCGCCGCATCCAGCCGCTCCTGCAAAAGATCCTCCAGGAGGCCGCTCACCTCGTTGATGCGCGGAATATCATGGGCCGGATGGCCGGGCTCGTTGACCTCGCGCAGAAGGGCCGCCGCCTCCCGCGAAATCAGGTTGAGCACCCGTTGATCGGCCTCGTGATTGGGATCGAACGGGCGCACTTCCCGCCCGGAGACCGCCTTGGCCACGTCGGCAAAGGCGATGCCGGTCAGGTCGCGTTCTTCTTCCAGCAACCACTCGACTAGACGGGCGGCTTCGGCGCGGGTGTCCTTCGTTTGATCCGGAAGCGCTTGGAGGGCGTGGGAAGCCAGTATAAGGCCCAGCCCCAGCGGGAAAAGCAGGTGGGAGGCTTTCATGGGCACGACTCTGCCACGACCGCACCGCAGGGCAAGCAATCGGGGGCGCTCCGAACCGTTCCGACGGTTAAAAATCTTGTTCGGCCAGCCAGCGTTCGGCTTCGATGGCGGCTTGGCAGCCCATGCCGGCCGCCGTGATGGCTTGACGGTAAACATGGTCCGCGCAATCCCCGGCCGCATACACTCCGGGAACCTTGGTGCGGATCATGCTGCCGGGGGCGGGCAGCAGATACCCGCTTTCATCCAGTTCAAGCTGCCCGGCAAACGGCTTGGTGTTGGGCACATGGCCGATGGCGATGAAGACGCCTTTGCAGGTAATGGTTTTTTCCTCCCCCGTTTCCACATGGCGGAGGCGCACGCCGGAAACTTCCTTTTCCTCGACGCCGAGAATGTCGGTCACCACCTGATTCCATTCGGTGACGATTTTTTCATGGGCGAGGACGCGGTCGCGCATGATTTTCGAGGCGCGCAATTCGTCCCGACGGTGGATCAGGGTAACCTTGCTGCAAAAGCGGGTCAGAAACAACGCCTCCTCCGCCGCGGAGTCTCCGCCGCCCACGACCACCACGTCCATGTTCCGGTAAAACGCGCCGTCGCAGGTGGCGCAGGTGGTGACCCCCCCTCCGCCGTAGAGCGCTTTTTCGGCGGGGAGACCGAGCAGGCGCGGGGATGCCCCGGTGGCGATGATGACCGCGCGGGTCTGGATTTCGCCATCCGCCAAGATCAGGCGGCGCGGATTGCTGGTAAAATCGACGGACTCAATGGTGCCGTGTTGAAAACGGGTGCCGAACCGCGCGGCTTGTTTCCGCATGGTGTCCATGAGGGTGAACCCGTCGATGCCGGTTTCAAAACCGGGGTAATTTTCCACTTCGGAGGTGGTGGTCAACTGGCCGCCGGGCAAGGCGCCCTCGATGACCAGGGGATTCAAGTTGGCCCGGGCGGTGTAAATGGCGGCGGTAAGGCCCGCGCACCCGGTTCCGATAATCACGACGTTTTCAATCTGTTCACTCATGGGAAGCCTTTCACTTAAGACGAACCAAAGGCCAAAGGGCAAAGCCGAAACCGTTTCTTTTGCGATGGAGGCCACCCTTTTATGGCTGGATTTTTGAAAACCACCCGCAACCGGGATAAAAAAATCAAAACACCCTGCAAAGTGGCATGGTGTTGGAAGGCTCTCCCCCAAGGTCGCCTCTCCCCCCGTCTTGGCTCAAAACCCGGCCTTATCAAACGCGACAATAATTTTAGCAGCTGAGAAAGTTATTGTCGTTTTTGGACAAGGGTCATTCCAGGGTGGGAAAACGCCAATGGCGGGCGGCTTATTTTTCGCCAGGCTTGGGGCGGGAGCGGCCGGGCGGGGGGATGACCAGAACGGGACAGCGGGCTTCCTGCAGGACGCCTTTGGCGGTACTGCCCACGAGGATTCGATACAACGCCCCGTGACCGTGGGAGCCGAGAATGATCATGTCGGCGTCCTGCTCCTCGGCGGCCCGCAAAATGGAGGCGATCCCGGATCCCTCCATCAACTCGGTCAGCACCTCGGTTCCGTTGTCACGGAGTTTGGCGGCGTGGCGCTCGATCAGCCGCCGGGCGCGGTCTTTTTCTTCGTTGAATTGGATGGCCGCGTCTTCGGGGGCAAAGCCGTAGGCGGTCATAATGACCGACGGGGAAATGACATGCACCAGCACCAGCCGTGCGCCCAGCGGCTTGGCCAAGGATTCGGCGCTGGCCAAAATCTGGGGGGTGACATCGGAAAAATCGATTGGCACAAGAATTGTTTTCATGAGGTTGAGACCAAGCATAGCGGACGGAGCGGATTTCCGCCCCGCCCGTTTTGGCGCAACCTGCGCGGATTTTGGCTCCGTTAAGACAGGCTAATGATCAACCCGGTCCGTCCCGGAACGTCTGCCCGGAGGTGTCCCTGAGCTTGGAAAGGTAATCATTCTTGGTCTTGGCCAGGATGCCGGCCAAGGCGATCAGGGCGATCAGGTTGGGCGCCGCCATCAGCCCGTTGAGGGTGTCGGCGATGTCCCAGACGAAATTCAGACCGCCGATGGCGCCCACATAGAGGAAAAGCAGGAACAACAGGCGGTAGGGGATCACAATCATCCGTCCAAACCTGCCGAAAAGATACTGCCAGCTTTTTTCCCCGTAAAAATTCCAAGTCAGCATGGTGGTGTAGGAAAAGAAGACGAGGGCGATGAGCACCAGGTAGCCCCCCTGGCCCGGCAGGCCGGTGCTGAAGGCGAGGCTGGCCAGCTCCGCGCCGGTGGCCCCGGTGTCGAGGACCCCGGTCACCAGGATGACCAGAGCGGTCATGGTGGCGACCACGATGGTGTCGATAAACACTTCCCAGATACCCCACATCCCCTGGCGAACCGGATTGTTGCTGGCCTGGGCATGCACGATGGAGGCGGAGCCGAGACCGGCTTCGTTTGAGAAAATGCCGCGGGCGATGCCGAAACGAATCGCGGCGGCCACCCCCGCGCCCGCGAAACCGCCCGCCGCCGGGGCGGGATTGAAAGCGTAGTAGATAATATCGGCAAAGGCGGATGGAATGCTGGAAAAATTCAACAGCAGAACGATGACCGCGCCGGTCACGTAAATGACCACCATCAGCGGAACGATTTTTTCGGCGATTTTGCCGATCCGCTTGATGCCGCCCATGGTCACGAGGCCGACCAGAAAAACGATGGCGGTGCCGGTGACCCAGTTGGGGACGTTGAAACCGGTTTCCAAAGCGTGGGCCATGGTATTGGCCTGGACCATGTTGCCGATCCCGAAGGCGGCGAGTCCGGCCAGAAAAGCATAGAGCAGGGCCAGCCCTTTCCAGTTGGGGCCAAGACCTTTTTCGATGTAATACATGACCCCGCCGGAAATCTCCCCGTTTTCATCGACCTGGCGGTATTTCACGCCGAGGGAAGCTTCGGCGAATTTGGTCGCCATGCCGACGATGCCGATGACCCACATCCAGAAAATGGCTCCCGGTCCCCCCAGAAAAAGGGCGGTGCTCACGCCGGCGATATTGCCGACCCCGATGGTGGCGGCCATGGCCGAGGCCACCGCTTGAAACGAAGTCAGGGCGCCCGGCTCGTCGCTTTTTTTCCGGCGCAACATTCGCCCGAAACTCTCCCGCCACGACAGGCCGAAATGCCTGAACTGGATGAAGCCCAAGCGCCAGGTTAGGTAAAGCCCGGTGCCGGCCAGAAGAATCATGAAAGGAGGCCCCCAAACGATGTTGTTGAGCCAATCGTTGAATTGCAGCAGCTGTTCTTGCATGGTGATAAACTGGCCGAACAATGAAAAATCACGCTAACCAGGGCAAGAAAGAACCTTGCGAATGTTTGTCATGAAGTGGACTTGGGATAGGCTCGCGCGGGGGCGGGGGCTTTTGCTGTTGATCGTGTTTTTGGTCCTCGCGGCCTTGAGCCTTTATCACGGCAGCTGGACTCGCCCTCCGCTTTACCTGTCGCCGGGGGAGATTCGCCCGGTGGTGGAGCGGGAGGCGGCGCGTCACGGGTTGAATCCTGATTTTGTGATGGCGGTGGTGGCGGCGGAAAGCAGTTTCAACGCCCGGG
>PXDN01000154.1 GCA_003566375.1 Opitutia bacterium | reverse complement strand
GTTCGACAAAACCTCCCCTTGGCGGGATAAACACGGATCATGAAACGATTCCCCCTCTCCTTATTAATTTTGGTTCTGGTCGGTATGGTTTGCCAGGCTCCCGCCGGGGCTTCAGCGAACCCGGCGCCGGCCGAAGTCGAACTCTTGCTTGCCGGCGGCCGGGTGCTCGACGGCGCGGGCAACGACTGGGTTTACCGTGACATCGGCATTTCCGGCGACCGCATCGTTTATCTCGGCAACGCCCGCCTCGACGGCGTCGAAGCCGGGGAAACGGTCGATGTTTCGGGGCTTCTGCTCACGCCGGGCTTTTGGGACATGCACAGCCACGGCAACCTCAGTTCCGAATACGGACGCCAGGCCATTCACAAACTTTACCAAGGCATCACCACCATCATCACCGGAGTGGACGGCGGGGGAAACCATGACATGGCCAACCTCTACGAGCGCTACGAAAGCCGGGGCATCGCGGTCAATGTGGCCCGCTTTGTCGGCCACAACCGCATCCGCCGGGCCGTGATGGGACGGGATGACCGGGCGCCGACCGACGGGGAAATGGAGCAAATGAAAGCCATGGTGCGGCAAGCCATGGAGGAAGGATCCATCGGGCTTTCAACCGGCTTGTTTTACGTGCCGGGAACTTACGCCACCACCGACGAGGTGGTGGAACTCAACAAGGTCAACGCCGAATACGGCGGTGTCTATGACACCCATGACCGCGACCTTGGCGCCGCCTACCAAAGCGTCGGTTTCGACGCCTCGGTGAAAGAGGCGATTGAAATCGGCGAACGCGCCGGCACGCCGGTGATCTTCAGTCATTACAACCCGCAGGGCGCCCACAATTACGGCCGGGGTCCCGACGCCGCGGCCTTGATTGAGGATGCCCGCGCCCGCGGGGTCAATGTCATGGCCGCCCACCATCCCTACACCGCCACCCACAGCAACCTCGCTTCCTACACCATCCCGGACTGGGCGCGCGACGGCGGCCAGGAAGCGATGGTCAGACGCTTCGACGATCCCGAAACCGCCGCGAAACTGGATGGGCAGACCGCCGAAATGCTGGCCATTCGCGGCGGGGCGGAGAAACTTCGGTTCACCACCACCCGCGACGGACTCAACGGCCGCACCCTCGCCGAAGTCGCCGCCGAGTGGGAACTGACCGCTCCCCAAGCCGTTCGCCGCATCCTGCGCGACGGCAATGCCGGCGTGATGAATCTCGATCTTTACGACGCGTGGAACACCCGCTACCTTGCCCGGCGGGATTGGATGATGACCTGCACCGACGGCGGCATGCCGGATGGCGATGGAGTGGTTCATCCCCGTTCCTATGGGGCGTTCACCAAAAAACTGCGGCGCTTCGCCATGGACGAGGGCGTCATCACCCTCCCCTTCGCGGTCCGGGGCATGACCTCCCTGGCGGCGGCCTTTCTCGGATTTGAACGCCATGGATTGATCAAGGAGGGATTTTACGCCGACATCGCGGTTTTCAATCTGGATGAAATCGAGGACCTCGCCACCTACGAAGACCCGCACCAACAATCGAAGGGAACCGTGCATGTGATCATCAACGGGCGGTTCGCCTTCCGCGACGGCTCGCCAACCGGCGAACTTCCCGGCCGCCCCCTTCGCCGCGGCCTCCGCTGAGGAATTCGACGGCGGTGGATGGGCGCGGGTAGACATTGTCGTTTCCGACGGGCAACACCTCCGCCCGCCCGGCGTGGCAGGGAGGTCGCCCCACAAACAATTTGAAAACAAACCTTTGAAGGTTAGAAACCGGTCCCGCCCGTTGGCACTTGGCGAACCACCGCCAAAATCCCCTTTGCAAATTCGATTTTGCGGTTACCGTGAAACCATGGCGGAAGACACGCGGGCATTGGTGGAGGAAGCGACATTTGATTTCACGGTGGGTGACAACCCGGCGGCGATTTCCAAGCTGCGCAAGGCGCTGGAATCCGATCCCCGGTGTTTTGCCGCCTGGCACGCGCTGACGGAGATCCACTTCAGCGAACGCAAACTGGACGAGGCGTTGGAAGCCGCCACGCGGGCTTTGGAAATTGAACCGGAAGACATCCACATTCACACCAGTCTCTCCCGCATCCACATGGAGCGGGGCGACAAGGCCACCGCCGAACACCACGGCGCCCAGGCCCGCATGCTCGGTTGGAAAAAAGAATTGCGGGACGGGCCGGAAGAGTGAGCCGCGCCCGCCGAAGTCCGACGCTCAGTTCGACGGACGGTCTTTGGGCGGATGAACCCCGGTCACTTTCCCAATGATGTTTTCCCGGGGCACGGGCCCGTACAGGCGCGAATCGAAAGCCCCTTCCGCATTGTCACCCAACAGGAAAAATTCATCGCCCGCCAAGGTCGCCCTGGGCACGGGCAGGTTTTCCGGAGGAATATCGGTATAAGCCACACCCGCCGGCAACGTCAGTCTTTGGGCATTGATGTGGATATGGGGACCCCGGATGGAAATGGTTTCGCCCGGCAATCCGACCACCCGGAAGGCCAGCATCCGCCCCTCGTCCAGACCGGCGGACGCGGGCGGTTCAAACAACACGATATCGAAGCGCTCGGGGGCAACGCGCGCGTAGGCGCGAAAATCAACCTGCAACCGGCTCCCCGGGGGTATCGACGGCACCATGCCCTCCCCTTCATAAGTGACCACCGGACGACGGCAACCGCCAAAGAAAACAGAGGCCAACAGCACGGCCAAAAGCAATCCCGCCACGGTTGATGACCTCTTTTTTCTCATACAAATCAAGATGTTGCTTACCTTATCCGCCGCCATCCGCCGGAGGCAACCACGAATTGCCAACACCCGGCGCCCTATACCCTTCAGGAGGGGCGAAAAGATTTCGCGGCCCGCGCGAACCGCCGCCCGGCCTCTTCCAGTTCCCCCAAACCGAGCACCCCGTAACTTAGCCGGACCTGGTTTTTCCCCATGCCGTCGGCCATGCACAGGTTTCCCGGCACGTAGAGCACCTTGTTGTCCAGACATGCGTGGAAAAACGGGGAATCCAGCCTGGTATCCAACAATCGGGGACCCCGGAGCCACAAAAACAGGCCGCCCTTCGGCCGCGCCCACTCCCATCCGGCTTCCGCCAATCCTTCCGCCCGCAACACCCGGTCCAGGGTTTCCATTTTTTCGGCGTAGGCGCGGCGCAACCGGGTCAGCTGCTTTTCAAACTCCCCGCGGGACAAGACCTCTTCCAGAATGGCCTGGGCGAAATTGGAGGTGCCGAAATCGTGTTGGCCTTTCAAATACAAAATTCTCTCCCGCCATTCGGCATGGCCGCAAATCCCGTAGCCCACCTTAAGTCCGGTGGCGAATGTTTTGGTCAGCGTGCCCGCGTACAACTTGGGAAAATCCCGCCACGCCTCCAGCGCCAGAACGCTCTTCTCCGGCGCGTCTCCGCCGAATCCCAATTCGCGGTAGGCGGCGTCCTCCAGCACGGGCAATACCAGGCCCCGCTCCGCCAGCAAATTGGCCAAACCCGTTTTTTCGGATTCGCCCAAGGTGTTGGAGGAGGGGTTGGCGTAATAACTGACCAGATACACCGCCTTGATCCGGTCTCGGACGCCCTCCCGCGTCAGGTCGTCCAGCAGCGCGCCGACGCCGGGCAAATCCAGTGCCCCGGTCTCATCGACCGGCAACGCGCGGGCATCCACTCCCAGCCCCTTGAGAACGTCCAAATAGACAAAATAGGTTGGCTGCTCCACCAGCATGATGTCGCCGGGATCGCACAATACCTGGGTGGCCAGGGCCAGGATTTGTTGCGACCCGTTTCCCACCAGAACCTCGTCGGGCGAACGGCTTTCCGCAGGCAACCCGTCCAGCGCGGCCAGGCGGGCGGCCAGCAATTCCCGCAGACGGGTGCGGCCGCGGTTGGTTCCATACTGCAAAACGCTTTCCGACCCCGGACCGGTGAGGAGGCGGGCGGCGGTTTCCCGGACCACCTCCACCGGCAGGGTCGCGTTGTCGGTAAAACCGGCGGCCAGGGAGAGCAGGTCGGGTGAGTCGAGCGCCACCGCCATCAACCGCGTGATGGCGGCCGGCTCCAATCGCATGCCCAACTTGGAAAAAACCGGATCGACGGGTTTCATGGCTTCAGGGAAAAGGACTGGATTACGGGGGCCAATTTTTCGGGGTGCTGACCGCCGCCCATTGCGAAATCGGGTTTGCCGCCACCTTTGCCGCCCAGCTCGGCGGTCAGGTTCCGCACGATGTCTCCGGCCTTGTGCCCGGCGGCAATGGCCGCGGGAGAGGCAAAGGCCACCAGCGAAACCTTTCCCTCCCCGATCGGACTGCCGATGACCACCACCCCTTCGCCCAATTGGCCGGCCGTCCGCGCCCCCAGTTCGCGCAAAGCCTGGGGATTTTCGACCTCCACGACGGCCGCGGCCAGGCGCAGGTTGCCGCGGGAGACCGCGTTTTTCGCCAAATCATCGGCCACGTTGCCGGATTCTTTTTGCCGCAGCTGACGCAGGGTTTTTTCCAATTCGGCTTTTT
>PXDN01000071.1 GCA_003566375.1 Opitutia bacterium | reverse complement strand
GGCCGCCACCGCCGCCGGCCTGCTGTTTTTGTGGCTGCTTCTGCGTGAAATTTTCCGCTGGCGGGAAAACGGTTCCCGCTCCGGCGATCCGCTTACAACCAAACCTGAACAACCGTTATGAATCCAAAAACTGAAGAACCGAAAGAACACTGGCTGAAACGGCTCATGGACAACACCTGGCTGCTTCTGATTCTCGGAGTGATGATACCACTCCTTTCCTACACCTTGTGGGGCTGGATCGAATTGCTGATGATCCCGCCCGCTCCACTCCCCTGAATCCTCCACTGAAAGGACCTTTTCCATGAGCATCCAACCTCCTGACAAAAATTGGTTCCGCGCGCCCGAGGGTGCCGAGAAAATGTGGATCGGCATCGCGCTTGTGTGGTGTTTCGCCATGAGCCTGATGATGCCCTACTGGCACTTTCGCGGAAAACAAAACGCGCGGGGGGAAACCTACGCCGTTTCCGCCGATGATTTCTGGGAACGGACGGAAATCTTTGTGAAGGACAATCAAGTCGGGGAAATTGACGGGGTCCCGGTGGTCGAGCCGGCGCCGGGCAGTGATGCCTACCTCGCCTCGCGCATGTGGTACTGGTATCCGATTCTCAAGCTGCGGCAGGGGGAAAGCTACCGAATCCACATGTCATCGCTCGACATCAACCACGGATTCTCCCTGCAACCGTTGAACATCAACTTCCAGGTTCTCCCGGGCTACGACCATGTGATCACCATGACGCCGACGACCACGGGGGAGTTCGCCATTGTCTGCAACGAGTTTTGCGGCATCGGACACGACCGCATGATCGGCAAAATCATTGTCGAATAAACTTCAATCCATTTTCAGCACCCATTTGAACATGAGCACTTCCCATACTTCCAGTTGCTCCCTTGATGCCCCCGGGGCGGAAGCCCGCACCTGTGCCACCACCGGCCTGCGGGTCTGTCTCACCGCGCAGCAATTCATCAAACTAAACGCCGTGGCGGCGATTGTGTTTCTCCTGCTCGGGGGAATCGCGGCGATCCTCCTGGCCCTCACCCGCTGGCAGGCGGTGCACCTGCTGCCGGTGGACTGGTTTTACCGCATCCTGACCTTCCACGGGCTGAACATGCTCATTTTTTGGATACTCTTCTTCGAAGTGGCGGTTCTCTATTTCACCGCCACGACGCTGTTGAAGAGCCGGCTGTTCTCCAAAGGGGTGGCCTGGGTTTCCTTTCTGATGATGCTCACGGGCGCGGTCATGACCAATATCGTGATTCTTCAGGGGAAGGCCGATGTCATGATGACGAGCTACCTGCCCCTACTCGCGCACCCGCTCTTTTACCTCGGCATCATCCTCGTCGCGGTCGGGACGCTTATCGCGGTGTTCAACTTTTTCGCCACGCTCTACATCGCCAAGCGGGACAAAACCTACGAAGGCTCCCTGCCGCTCGTGACCTATGGCGCCATGGCGGCGGCGGTGATCGCCGTGATCCCGCTCCTGCACGGGGCCATCGTCATGGTGCCGACTTTCACCTACTCCCTGGGATTGACGCCGGAACCGGACCCGATGTGGTACCGAATGATTTGGTGGGGCCTTGGCCACATGTCCCAACAGGTGAATGTCGCGGCCATGGTGGCCATCTGGTATTTGATCGCCTACCTGGCGGTGGGCGCCAAACCGCTCAACGAAACGGTCTGCCGCGGCGCGTTTGTGCTCTACATTCTCTTCATCAATCTGGCCGCCGCGCACCACCTTCTGGTCGATCCCGGCGTGAGCCCGGCCTGGAAAATCTGGAATACCTCCTACGCGATGTATTTGGCCGTTCTGGCCTCCATGATCCACGCCTTCACGGTGCCCGCCTCGGTCGAAGTGGCCATGCGTGAAAAAGGACACTCCCGCGGAATCTTCGGCTGGATCGCCGGCCTGCCCTGGCGCAACCCCGCCTTTTCGGCGGCTGTCCTTTCCCTCCTCATCTTCGGCTTCGTGGGCGGCATCACGGGCGTGACCCTGGGCACCCAGCAAATCAACATCATCGCCCACAACACGCTTCGCATTCCGGGGCATTTCCACGCCACCGTGGTGGGGGGAACAACCCTCGCCTTCATGGGCCTGACCTATTACGTCATTCCGCTGATTTTCCGGCGCGACTTCATTTGGCGGGGTCTCGCCCGCGCCCAACCCTGGCTTTTCGGCGGGGGGATTCTTCTCGTCTCCTTCGGCATGTCCTTCGCCGGTTCCCTTGGCGTGGCCCGGCGCGTGCACGACATCGAATACGCCGGGGTTTACGGTCCGGCGGCCCACTTCTTCCTCGGGTTGCTGGGCATCGGCGCCATCATCGCGGTTTTTGCCCTGCTTCTCTTCGTGGTGCTCTGCGTGGGCACGGTGTTGTTCGGAGCGAAACTGGGTGAGCGCCCCATGACCGACTGGGGCGCGGCCGAAAAGACGTTCGACGCTCCCCCCGCGGGGTCCCTCGCCCACGCGCACTGGGCAATGAAGGGCACCATGGCGCTCACCAGCGTCTTTCTCCTCTCGTTCGTCGTGTATTACTTCGCCAATTGGAAAGCGCTGGCCGACGTCTGGCCGGTGCAGTAACACGGGCGGTTCACCGCCCTCATTCACCGGAGAACAACCATGCAATCCAAGACACCAACACCATCGGGCGACACGGCGCTTCGCCGCTTCTTCACCGGCGCGGGACTGCCCGCCTTCCTGGTCACGATCACGTTGTTTTACGAGTTGTTCCTGCTGGCGGTGATTTTCGCGCCGGAAGGCTCGGGTCCGTGGAGCCGTTTCGCCATCGACTTCAAGGTATGGTGTTTCAGCTACGATCCGCGCACGGGAGGAATGGAGTGGTCGGCCGTTTGGATGATGCTGCTGGAACCGGTCTTCATTACGGGAATGGTGCTGCTCATTTGGCACAAAGCCTTGCGCGGGTTCCTCAACTTCGGAGGATGGAGCGCCCAGCGCGCCCCCATCGCGGGCGGCGCGGCGGTTGCGGCCGCCGCCCTCGGGGTGCTCTATCTTTACGGGTTGCCCGAGGCGGATGGCGGGGATCTGCCGCCGTTTCCCGGCGAGCGCATCCGCACCAGCCTTGAACCCCCGGAGTTTTCCCTGACCGACCAAAAAGGGCTGCCGGTGCGGTTGAGCGACCTGCGGGGACAGGTGGTCGTGATCACCGGAGTTTACAGCCACTGCACCACCGCCTGCCCCAAAATTCTCTACGAATTGCGGACCCTCCTCGACGACCTTCCCGCGCAGGCCCGCCGCGAGCTGCGAATAATCGCGCTCTCCCTCAATCCGGAACGGGACACCACCGAACTGATGTCGCTGGTGGCCGACGCCTACAATTTCACTCATCCGGAATTCCGGTTTATCAACGGCGATCCGGTGGAAATGGGAAAACTGTTGACCCGCTACCAGTTTTCTCCGGTTTACAATTCCAGCACGGGGGTAATCGACCATGCCAACCTCTTTATCCTGATCGACGCGGCGGGCCGCATTGCCTACCGCTTCAACCTCGATCCCAAACACGCTCCCTGGCTGCGGGAAGCCGTGATTTCCCTTGCGGAAGAAGCGGCCGCGGAGCGGTCGGCTTCGGCGGTGGCGGGATTATGAGCGGGAGCAACGGCGGTGCCAAACCTCCCCCGCCCTCCGTTCGATGTGACCGCTGGTTTGTCCGCGCGGACAATTTCCTGGCGAGGGTAGACGGATGGATGGACCGACGCCTGCCGCCGGAATTGAATCCATTGGCCCAATCCGGGCGCGCCGCCAATCTGGCGCTGTTGATCGCCGTTGTATCAGGAATCTTGATGCTGTTTTGGTATGAACCAAGCATCCAGTTCGCCCACTCTTCCCTGGAAGCGATCCAGGGAAGAACCACGGGGGGGTGGGTTCGGGCGATGCACCGCTATTCCTCCGATTTGGTGATACTGTTGATAGCGGTGCATGCGGCGCGGGTCTTCTTTGCCCGGAAATTCACCCATTCCCGCTGGCTGCCCTGGGTTTCCGGCGTCGCCCTGCTGATTCTCATCTGGTTCATCGGCTGGACCGGTTATTGGCTGGTCTGGGACCAGCCGGCGAGGGAAATCGCGATTTCCTCCATGAGGGTAATCGACGCGATTCCGATTTTCGGGGAACCGATGAGCCGTCTGTTCGTCGCAGACCGACTGGTCCCGAGCCTCCTCTTCTTCGTCGTCTTTTTTCTACACATGCTGCTTCCGCTCCTGATCGGGATCGGTTTGATTTTTCACCTCGCCCGGTTGAACCGGGTGCGGCTATTGCCCCGTTGGCCGCTTTGCCTGGCCATTGCCGCCGCTCTCGGCTTGGTTTCGTTTCTTATACCGGCCCCGCTTGATGCCCCGGCGGAAATGGCGGTTATACCCGAACACCTGACCGTGGACGCCTGGTATTTGACCCCGCTCGCCCTTTCCCTTCGCCTGAATGACACCGGGCTCTGGCTGGTGCTGGCCTTGGTTCTCGGAATCGGATTTTGCATTCCCTGGCTGCTGGGACGCCGGAGGGCCGTGGCATCCGGTGAAGACCCAAGTGAGCACCGCACCGCTTGGCAGACGGCGGTGACCGAGTCGCGTTGTCACGCCTGCACGCAATGCGTTCAGGACTGCCCGTTTGACGCGGTCTCCATGATTCCCCGTTCCGATCACAAACCGTTCCCGGGGAGAGCATGGGTGGATCCGTCCCTCTGTGTCGGTTGCGCGGTTTGTATCGGCTCCTGCGATTCGGAGGCCATGAATCTGCCGTGGTTCGACCTGCGCCAGGAAGAAGGCCGCTTCGAAACCGGTGTAAAAATCCGCCTCGCTGCGGGTGAGGCGGTTTGGGTGGCGTTGGTGGCCGGCGACATCGAGGGTGGTTTGCCTTATTTTCAACAGCTGGCCTGGGAGCGGAGGTTGCCCGGTTATGCGGTTTATGTTGTGCCCACCGCCAGTTGGGTGCGTCCGCGCCTGGTGGAAAAATTGCTGAAACTCGGGGCTTCCGGAGTGCTGGTGGTTCGTGATACCCGCTCCGAAGCGGCCGCCCGGGATGGAAACCAATGGGTAAAGGATCGCTTGGAAGGAACTCGCAAACCGGCCCTTCGCGCGGTCCGCGCGGGCGACAACGCCGGATCGTGGCGGGTCTTGGATTATAACCCCGCCCATCCCGGCCAACTGCGGGCGGAAGCCGCCGCCTTCCGGACCGGCGGACCCGAACCCGCTCCCGTGACGCCAGCCGCCACCAAGGCTTGGCCGGGTTTCCACCAAGCCGCCGCCTGCGGGGCGTTGCTGCTGGCGATCATGGCGGCGGTGGCCGCACCCAGCCACCTGCGGGTGGCCAACCCGGTCGATCCCAATCCCGCGTTCGTACTATCATTCAAAGTGTTCGGAGAACCGGAGACCGAAGCCACTATCGATCCAAGGGAAGAGGCCGGGCGGCCGGTTCACATGCGCGGCCGTTCCACCGCCAAGCCCAGGCGCTCCCCCGTGACAGTTCGGCTGACCGTAAACGGCGACGCTGAGGAACGGATTTTCACCGGCAAAGGAATTTCCCGCGACGGCCCGGCCATCGGCGAATGGCGCCTCCCTTTGACTTCGGGTTTCCACGAGATCCAGGTGGAAATTCTGCCCGGTCCTGATGCCGATCCCTTGGTTTGGCACCACCGGTTTGAAGCGCGGGAACGCCGCCTGCACGTCCTGACCCACGAACCGGGTGACGGATTTCGCTGGGAAGACGGGGATGCGGAAACTTCTTGAAAAGATTGGACTTCCGTCGCCGGAGGAGTTGCTTTTTGCGGATGTCGGTCCATACTGATTTCATGATGACACCAAAAAAGAATTCCCCTCCGAAAAAAGAAAAAGGTTCCAATCCCGCCACTGAGGCAAAAAAGAATGAACACGCCGGAAAAATCAACCAGCGCAAGATCGACCAAACCGGTTTGACCTCCCGCGTGCGCGGCCATGTGTCCGCCCGCGGCAAACGCTCCCAAGCCAAGCGCGATTCCCGCTGAGACACGCCGCGATTGGTGGCCATGGCCATGCATTTTCCCAACCCGAATTTTTTCCGAATATGGATTGGGATTCCATGCCTCTGGATCGTGACGGCGGTGACCGCATCCGCCGGCTACCGCACCTTTACCAATCAGGATGGCCACACCATTCAATCCCGGCTGGTGCGAATCGAGGGTAACTTGGCGGTTTTTTTTACAAGTTCGTTTCGGCAAACAACGCCTCCACGGTGGATTCGTCAATGTGGGATTGGCCGGAGGGCGCGCCGGCCAGCAGGTTGTCCACCACCGCCTGCTTTTCCTCCTGCAGGGCGAGGATTTTCTCTTCCACCGTGCCCTGGGTGATGAGCCGGTATTGAAAAACCGGTTTGTCCTGACCGATTCGGTACACCCGGTCGGCGGCCTGCCGTTCGACGGCCGGATTCCACCATGGGTCATACTGAATGACGGTGTCGGCCGCCGTCAGGTTCAACCCGGCCCCGCCGGCTTTGAGACTGATCAGGAAAATCGGCGCCTCCCCCGCTTGAAACGCCTCCACCATTTTGCCGCGTTCGGTGGTTTTGCCGGTCAACTCCAAGTATTTCCAGTTCCGCTTCTCCAACTCCTCCCCGATCAATCGGAGCATGGAAACGAATTGGGAAAAAACCAACACCGACCGCCCTTCCTCCAGCAGGTTTTCCAGCATCTCCAGCAGAACACCGAGTTTGGCCGAATCCTGGGTGGTCCACGTTTTCCCGTCCAGCGGACGCAGCCGCGGATCGCAACAAATCTGCCTCAGTTTCAGCAAAGCGTCCAGGATGTGGATTTGCGCGCCGGCGGCGCCCCGTTTTTCCAGCTCCGCCGCCAAATCACGGTGCAGCCGCAACCGCAGGGATTCATAAAGCTCGGCCTGGCGGTTGGCGAGGGGAATCCGGCGAATGATCTCCGTGCGGGGAGGCAAATCCCGGGCAACCCGCTCCTTGGTGCGGCGAAGAATGAATGGCCGCAATGTGGCGGACAACAGTTCAGTCGCTTGCCGGGCGGTCTCCGGGTCGCCGCCTTCCGCCGGCTTGCGAAACCGTTCCTCAAAACTTTTGCGATCCCCGAGATAACCCGGCATCAAAAAATGGAACAACGACCAAAGTTCGCCCAAATGATTTTCCACCGGCGTTCCGCTGAGGCAAAGCCGGCGTTCCGACCGCAGCGAACAGACGGCCCGCGCCGTCTGTGAAGTTGGATTTTTAATACGCTGGGCCTCGTCCAAAACAAGCAATCCCCATTCCGTTTCCCGCAAAAGTTCCGTCTCCCGGCGCGCGAGGTCGTAGGATGTGATGACCAGATCAAACCCGGCGAACCCGTCCCCGGTCCTTTCCCGGTTGGCGCCGTGATAGCGGCGGACCCGCAGCGACGGGGCGAAACGGCCGCACTCCGTTTCCCAGGAATCAATCACGCTGGTCGGGGCCACCACCAGACACGGCTTTCCGGAAGGGGACTGTTCTTTACTTAATAACAGGTGGGCGAGCACCTGCACGGTTTTTCCCAAACCCATGTCATCGGCCAGAATCCCGCCCAATTCGTATGCGCGCAAAAATTCCAGCCACCCCGCGCCTTCCCGTTGGTAGGGACGAAGCGCGGCCCGCAGGTCCGGCGGATCATCCACCGGCGCCGTTTTGATGCCCCCGGCCGCTTCCCGCCGCAGCCGCAGAAGGCGCTGGACCAAACCGTCGGCGGCCGCGCCGTCCACGCCTTCTTCCGCCATTTCGGCGGCGCCCCACGCGGAGAGGCGCACCGGATCATCACCGTTGCCCCCGGGGCCAACGTCAAAAAGCCGCCGCACCAAACCGGCAATACGTGCACCGGGAAGCAGCAGCACCTTCCCGTCTTCCAGCAAAACCGCGAATGTCGTCCGGCGGCAATATTCGACCAACTCCCCGACATCCGCCCCTCGGTTATCCCGCAACAATTTCCTAATCAACCCCAGCACCGGAACGCGCCGGCGCCGGTAGCGGATTCCCGCTTCCAGGGAAAACCAATCCCGCCCGCCACTCTTGACGGTGGCATACCAGTGGCTCTCGCCGGAGGGAATCAGGCGAATGGAATCATCGCAAACGATTTGCCAAGCCAGCTCCCTGCGCAGGCTGGGAAATTCCCGGTTCAACAAATCATCCCATGAAACCGGGGCCTCCGGACCGAGCTGAAAATGGGCATTGTCAAACGGCAACAACCCCTCTCCCCCGCCCTCCGCGCGGACAAACCCGAAGGCGTTCAGCCGCGCGAGCGCCGCCTCCTCCGCTTCCCGGCTGCGGCGGCAGCGCCGCACGCGCCCGTCTTCCTCGAAAGCGATGGTTTCCGCCGGATCGTTCCAATCCACCAAGCGGGAGCCGTAGCCGAAACGAACATCCAACAACGCCAACTCCCGCAAGGCGCAAACCTCGCGGGAGCCCGTCGAAAGCAGGCTGTCCTTGCGGAAGATCCGCAACCGAACCGTGGGAACCACCGGTTGCTCCCCGCCCGCCGCCAGGGCCTCCGGCAGGGGAACCGTCTCGCCGGGAAAATCGTTCATCAATCTCAGGCAAAAAGCCCGCGCCCGATCCCCGTCCATAACGCCTCCTTGCAGCCAACGGGAACCAAGGGCGTCGGAGAAATCCGTGCGGAGCGGACCGGCGGTGTTGGTTTCCCGGTCAAAATAACAGGGCGGCTCGGCCGCGATGACGGGGGACGCCGGCGGATCGATTTCCAAATCCGGCTGCCATCCGCCGGTGGGCGTTTCCAACCAACGGGGACCGGCCCCGCGCTCCTCTCCCCACTTGAGGCGAAGTTGATTCCCGTTGCGGAGAAACGCCCGGCCCGTGCCCACCATTTCCCGCAACAAAAGAAACGCATCCGCACCCCGCACCAGCGCGACCGGCTCGTCGGAAGATTCCCAATACGCCAGCCTCATCACGATGCGCCGGTCTTCGTCCCGCAGGTAGTCGCGGAATTTTGCGTGAACCAAATCGGGAAGGCGACGGATCGGGGCCGGTTGGAACGCCTTCCAGTTCAACAAACGGGTCAACAAAAACCCGCAGCGGAGCCGGTGCTTCTCATCGGCGTCGAGCAGATAGATCAACCGTTCCGGACGGGACGAGGCCATGGCAAGCGGGCAGCGGGGTTAAAAAGGAAGATCATCGGTCTTCCTTGGTTTCTTTTCACGCCGCTGTTCGGCAGTCCGTTTCTTGTTCGGCTTTTTCCCACGGCTTAAGGCAAACGAATGGCTGCGGCGGTTGGCAAGCCGGATGCGAAAGAGAAAGGATTGAGGCCGCCGCCCAATCGGTCCAGATTGGCGGCATGGCCATTCACACCAAACTTCTGACCATTCCCACGAAGGGCAAGGGAACCGTGGAGATCACCGATTCCGTGGAGGCGGCGCTGCGGGAATCCGGCCTGCGCCACGGAACCGCGACGGTCTTTTGCCGGCACACCAGCTGCAGCCTGGTGATCATGGAAAACGCCGATCCTTCCGCCCGCTCCGACCTGGAGGCATGGTTGGAACGGCTGGTTCCGGAAAACGATCCCGCCTTCACCCACACCATGGAAGGGGCCGACGACATGCCAAGTCACATCAAAATGGCCCTGACCCGCACCAGCGAGGTCGTCCCCTTCTCCGAAGGGCGTCTCTTGCTGGGCACGTGGCAGGGAGTTTACCTCTGGGAACACCGGGCCCGCTCCCACCGCCGGGAAGTGGTCGTCACCCTTTCGGGCGAAAGCTGATTCGGAGCGAACAGCCCGCTCAGGTGCCGCGGGTGTTGCCGAACAGTTCGATGTGAAGGCGGGGACAAAAGCGGAAACCCCGTTCGGCGCAGAGACGGGCCAGCCACACTCCCCGGTCGTGCAGGAGGTCGGCGCGGGTCCCTTCCGGCATCAGCATGACGTTTTTCGCCTCCACCGGACCGATGGCGGCGAGCAGGGCGTCGATCTCCGCGATGTCGCCGGGATCCGTCACCACGAATTTCAACTGGTGGTCGGCGTGCTCCATCCACGCCCGAATGACCTCCGGCCGCAACCGGTCGCGGTCGTGGCGCTCACGCCAGGCGGCGGAAAAGCGATGGTCGGGCCGGGAATTGGCCAGCTTGGGACTGAGCGAAGCCAGGTCGCAGGCGATTCCCTCCGGTGGCAGGGTGGCCGCCGTTTCAATGGTGAGGTGGCGGCCGGCGCTCCGCAACCCCGCCGCCACCTCATGAATGCCTTTCGCCACCATTGGCTCTCCGCCGGTCAGGACGACATGCCGGGATGGATACGCCAGAAGTTTTCGTAAAACCGTATCGGGTGCCAGGTCCTCTCCTTCCGGATTCCAGGAGGCGTAGGGGGTGTCGCACCAGTTGCACCGGAGGTTGCAGCCCGATATCCGGAGAAACGCGCTCGGCATCCCGGCCAGCCGTCCTTCTCCCTGAATGGAATGAAAAATTTCCGCAACGCGCATCGTTCGCAATCGTCAAGGCGGGCAACGCCCTCAGGCACCGGGACGCCCCGGCAAAGGCCCGGTCGATTCATATTCGGTCGGGTCGTCCACTCCGGAGAGGAAAAACGCCTCCCGCCGTTCGACACAGGTTCCGCATGCGCCGCAATGTCGTTCCCCGCCTTTGTAGCACGACCAGGTTTGCGAAAAATCGACCCCCATCTCAGCCCCGCGCTGCACGATGCCGCTTTTATCCACCGCGATGAAAGGGCGCAACAAATCCACCCCGGCGTCGGTGCCGAGCTTGAGGGCGCCGGCCATTGCCTCCATGAACGGTTCCCGGCAGTCCGGATAAATCACATGGTCGCCGGCGTGGGCGCCGATCATCACCGCCTCCGCCCCGACGCTCTCGGCGAAACCGGCCGCCACCGAAAGCAGGATGCCGTTGCGGAAGGGAACCACCGTTGCCTTCATCGTTTCCTCGGTGTAGTACCCGTCGGGAACCGCCCCGCCGGAGCGCAGAAGGGTTGAAGAAAAGAGGCGGTCCATGAAGCCGAGTTCCACCGTCTCGTGCCGGATGCCGAGGGCGCGGCAATGGGCGGCGGCAAAGGGAAGCTCCCGCGCGTTGTGCTTCGAGCCATAATCAAAACTGAGGCCCGCGAGCACGCTGTGGCTTCGGCTGACTTCGTGCAGAAGAACCGTGGAATCCAATCCGCCGCTGCATAATACGATTGCGTTCATTCGATCTCCCTGTTCAGGGAAACTTGCTTTTTTACGGGCAGCCCGTTCATCATGGCAACGCAATATCATAATGACCTATCGCCTGATTGCCACTCAGGAGGAGATCGACGCGCTCCTCCCGCTGATTGAAAGCGCTGATGAAGTCGCCCTCGACACCGAGGCCGACAACATGTACCACTACCACAACCGGGTTTGCCTGCTGCAAATCGCCGTGAACGGGGAAATCATTTTGGTGGACGCCCTCTCCGGGGCCTCCCTCAAGGAGTTGCTTTCGGCGCTGGAGAACACCTTTCTCATCATGCACGGCAGCGACTTCGATCTCCGCCTGCTTTCCGAATTGAGCGGGTTCGCGCCGAAGCGCATTTTCGACACCATGCTGGCCGCCCAGTTGCTCGGCCAGGACCGCTTCGGCCTTGCCTCGCTGATCGAACGCTACTTCGGCGTCACCGTGGCCAAATCGCACCAAAAGAGTGACTGGTCGCAACGCCCGCTGCCCGCGAAAATGCTCGATTACGCCGCCCAGGACGTGGTCTATCTCTTCGAGCTGCGCGACCGCATGCAAAAGGAGTTGGAAGCCCTCGGGCGCATGGATTGGCTGCGGCAACGGTGCGAGGCGCAGCTCGCATCCGGAAGCAACGGCTTTGCCCCGCGCGGCGAACACGCCTGGCGCATTTCCGGCGCCCGCAAGCTGTCCAAACAAGGTTTGGCCGTTCTCCACGAATTGTGGCACTGGCGGGACAAGGAAGCCCTCCGGGCCGACCGACCCCATTTTAAAATCATGAACGACCAGTTTCTGCTCCGCTTGGTGGAGGAAGCTGAAAAGCATGGCGAAGCCACCGGTGAATGCCTGCCGCCCTCCCTGCGACGGCGCTTCGGCCGCCGTCTTCGCCAAGTGGTCAAGGAGGGCCTGAACCGGGATCCCGCCACCCTGCCGCCACCGCCTCCCTCGAACGGACGCCCGGAACCGTTTACCAACGGGGAATTGAAACGGCAGGATGTTTTCCGCAAAGCCCGCGACCGGGTCGCCTCCGAACTCAAACTCGATCCGAGCCTGCTGGCCACCCGCACCGTCATCGGCATCCTCTCCCGCGAGCCGGACCGGTATGGGGAGCTGCTGATGCCGTGGCAAATCGACGTGCTGCGCCCGACCGGGGTCTTCGAGGAAATCGCCCGTCCGATCACGGATTGAACGGGTCGCTCAGCGGGGTTCGTGGGAAAACCAGCCGAGCGCCTCCTCGTTGGTTCGGTAAATCAGGCCCAGAATTCGCGCCTGCACAATCAGGGAATAAAACCCGAGAAACGCCACCAATGGCATAGCCAGTAAATCCCCGAGGATATAAATCGCCAGTTCGCCCAGGAGGGTGATCGCCACCAGCGTTCCGAACAACAACATCACGATCACCAGATAACGCGGAAAGACCCGTGCCACGGAGGGAAGAATGTGCGCCGGATTCAAAGCGGCCGCAACGGAATTGAAAATCACCACTGTCAACAGGCTCATTGGGAAACAAAACAACCCGACCCCCGCCAGCGCCAACGGAAGCCAAACCCATTGCTCCAAATGACCTGACGTCCCCAGCGCCACCGCCGCTCCCACCGCCGGCAACTGGCACCCGAGAAACGTTCCCACCACCCGGCAGACCGGCATCAACAGATCCTCCCACGCATCGCTGATGGACGGGAACTCGGCCACGTCTTTTTCACCGATGGCGGAATCCCGGACCACCGAAAACAGATAAGCAAACAAATATCCGGTCAGCAGCACGTAGGCGATCCAGCCGAGCAACGGAACGATCCCCACCACGTGGCGCATGAAAACCATCACCGTTCCACAAAACAGAATGATCCACCCGCTGGATCCTGAAAACGGGTAGGCAAAGGCCCTCGGCAATTCGCGGAAAAACCCGGCAGGCTCTTCCGCGACCTCTTCCCGGAGTGTCACGGGCCGGGCCGGATCGAAGGCCACCGCCCTATGCAACGGACCCCAGCGCTCCATGCCCTCGGTCCACGCCAAGTCATCCCAGGCAAATTTTCCACTGGCGACCAGATCGGGAACCTCCTCTTTGGGAAACGGGCCGAGTTGTTGATCGTGGCGGTTGATGTAGATGTCGCTCATGGAGAAAGCCGCTGAGAAGATTTGCCCATTGGGAAACCGCGCGTCCGTTCCGTCAAGACCGAACTCCGGTCAACCAAGAACCAACGGGCGGCACGGTATCGAATCCTCATCGAAATCGGGATCGGAATCGGGATCGGAATTCGATTTCGATGAGGATTTTTACCTTCCGCCCCTGTCCATTCAGAAAAGGATTTCCCGTATTTCCGGGAGGCCCGCCGGCCCGGCGTGGCAGGGAGGGCGCCCTTGTTTTTTGTTTGCTATTGAAGCGGTGCCATCCTCCGGGGTAGATTGGATCAAATTGTTTGTCCGCATGAGTATTTTATCCACCAGATTCTTTTTCCCAGCCTCCGCTTCGGCGTTGGCGGTTTTTCTATTCTTCGCCGAATCCGCTTCCGCGGATCGCCCGGTGCATCTTCGCCCTTCCGAAAGCGCGCCCGTCATCGCCCGCCTTACCGAGGGGGAAACGCCCAATTACACGGAAGCCCGGCCGCCGTTGACTGATGAACAGCGGGAAGCCGGGTGGCGGGCGGTTTCCATTGTGCGGAATTTTTCCGGCTATGCCCACCGTTCCGATGTGACCAAAGATTTGGTGCTGCGGCCGGGATCGGAGATTTTCCAGCACCAGCGGCGGGACGAACGCCACCTGCTGACGGAGTCCACCCGCGACGACCTGATCGAAGTGACCGGCATTTCCGGTGATTGGGCCTCCGTTTCCTTCCGCAAACCGCTGACCGGATTCCTGCGCGAAGAAGTCCGCGCCACCCCTCCCCGCATCATTGAGGAGGAACCTCTTTTCATCGAACCGGAGGAGATTCGGGACGCACCGCCACCCCCGCCGCCGCCCGCTGAAACCCGCGGGCGCCCGTCTCCCCCGCCCGTTACCTCGGGAAGCGCGATCCCGGAGGATGGCTCGCTGCGCATTTTTGAGGGACGCCTGGCCCGCGTGCGTTCTTTCCTTGGGCAATCCCCTCCCTACCCGCATCAGCTTCTCGATCACTCCGGCCGCCGCATCGCCTATCTCGATCTCAACCGCCTTCTCATCACGGTTCCCCTGGAGAAAGAATTCGGGACCAATTTGCTGGTGTATGGCAAAGCCGAACCGATTCCAAACCGGCGGGATTTTGTCATCCGGGTTGAGCACATGCGCACCAACTGAACCGCTCCTGCAAAAGACTTTACGGAAAATCAACATCATGGCGACTTTGATCGACGGCAATGCAACCGCCGCGGACATCATACGGGAATTAACGGAGGAAGTGGCGGGCTTGCCACGCAAGCCATGCGTGGCCTTCGTCCGCGTGGGCGAAGATCCGGCCTCGGTTTCCTACGTGAACAAGAAACAGGCGACCGCCGAAAAAATCGGCATCACCAGCCGGTTGCAGGTTTACCCGGAAACCATTTCACAGGCCGAACTCCTCGCCGCCATCGACAAACTGAACGATGATGGCGCGGTCAATGGCATCCTCGTGCAAGCCCCCTTGCCCAGGCACGTCTCGGAGACCACCGTGTTCCGCCGCATCTCCCCGCAAAAGGACGTGGACGGGCTCGGCACCATCAATCTGGGCAAAGTCGCCCAGGAGGACGACACCGGGTTCATCTCCTGCACGCCGGCCGGCATCATGGAGCTGCTGGCCCGGTCCGGCATTTCCCTCGACGGCAAACACGTGGTGGTTCTCGGGCGCAGCCTGCTGGTGGGCAAACCGGTCGCCCTGCTCGCCATGCAGCGCAACGCCCGCGCCAACGCCACCGTTACCGTTTGCCACTCCCACACCGCCAACCTCCCCGCCGTCACCCGCACCGCCGATGTGCTCATTGCCGCCATCGGCAAACCGGAGTTCGTGACCGCCGACATGGTAAAACCGGGTGCCGTGGTGATCGACGTCGGCATCAACCGGGTGGAGGATGCCACCAGGAAACGCGGCTACCGCCTCACCGGCGATGTTCATTTTCCCTCCGTTTCCGAAACCGCCTCGGCCATTACCCCCGTTCCGGGCGGAGTCGGGCCGATGACCGTGGCCATGTTGATGAAAAACACGGTAAAAAGTTTTTCCATGCAGAGCGGTGGTTGACAGGCATTAATTCCCTGTTCATCAATCCTGTTTGAAAACCTTCCACCCGTTGGCCACGCCGCGGCCGGCAAGGCGATCCTACCAGTGGAATTGAACTCGTGAACCAGCCTCCCAAAATTCTCGTGGTCGATGACCAACCGATTAACGTGCAACTCCTGAAAAGGATGCTTGAACGGGAGAACATGCTGGTCTCCACCGCCCTCAGCGGGCAAGAGTGCTTGGACAAGGTCAAAGCGGAACTCCCCGACGTGATCCTGCTCGACGTGATGATGCCGGGCATGGACGGCATCGAGGTCTGCCAGCGGTTGAAACAATCGGAGGAGTCCAAATCGATTCCGGTAATCATCATTTCCGCCCGCTCCAGCAAGGAGGGCCGCCTGGCCGGATTGGAAAGCGGCGCGGTCGATTACATCACCAAACCGATCGACCTCGACGAGACTTTGGCCCGCATCCGCACCCAGCTCCGCTTTCTGGAAATTCACCGCCAAAACATCGAGTTGCAGGACCGTCTGGCCGAATCCCGCCGCGTCGCCACCGTCGGCGCCATCACCCGCGGCCTAGCCCACAACCTCAACAACCTGCTCGGGGTCACCGTCGGTTACGTCGATTTGATCAACACCTTTTACCAGAATCCGGAGACGGTGAAAAAGAACGTGGGAAAACTGGAAACGGCCATGATGCGGATCGTGGACATGGTGAAGAAAATCAGTTACGTCGCGGTTGATTCCCAGTTGCCTCTTTCCCAAATTTCCCTTCACAGACTGCTGGAAAACTCCGTTGAACGTTTCCGTCAGGAAAACCAAATCAACGGCGAGGTGCGGATCAACTCCCCTGAAGACGAGTTCTTCAACACCAACGCCGAGGTCATGGAAAACGCCATCAGCAAAGTGCTGATCAACGCGTGGGAGAGTTACGGAGATGATCACACCGGCCCCCGCAAAATCACCCTGACCGGCTCGATGGAGGATGGAAAAGAGGGGAAACGCCTGGTCCGCATCACCGTCGATGATCAGGGAAAAGGCATCGACCCATCCATCCGCGACAGCATTTTCGAGCCGTTCACCAGCTCCAAACAAACAGTGGGCACCGGTCTCGGCCTGACGGTCGCCCGCCACAGCCTCCGCAATCTTTCCGGCCAGCTGATCCTGGAAGACCGCCCTGGCGGCGGAACCCGCGCCATTCTCACCCACGAGTGCTGAGATAAAGTAAGTTAGAAGGTAAAAGGAAGAAGGAAAATTGTTTTGGAGTGCGCGGACATGTCGGCGCTTTCCATTGGGGCGACATGTCGCCTTATCCAACGCGGCGACATGCCACCGCAGTCCAAATTTCCGCTGATTTCACTTGGCAGCGGATGATTTTTCCGCCCCTGATGGTGGGCTTTGATTATGGAACCGCCCACTTGGGAAATCATTTTCATCTTTGTGCTCATGATCGGAGCCTTGGTCAGTTTCGCCATGGAAAAAATTCCGGTGGACCTGACCGCTCTTTCCTTGTTCGCCATTCTTCTCAGCACCGGTTTGCTTTCGGTTGAGCGGGCTCTGAGTGTTTTCTCCAATCCCGCGCCCATCACCGTGGCGGCGATGTTCATACTGAGCGCGGCCTTGGAACGCTGCGGCGTGATCGACAAACTGGCCGCCTCGCTGGAACGGTTCACTTCCGTCGGCTACGCTTGGTTTTTGTTTTGCATGGTGTTGGCGGTGGCGATGGTTTCCGCCTTCGTCAACAACACTCCCGTGGTGGTGGTCTTCATGCCGGTGGTGCTCTCCCTCGCGCGCAGCCTGAAAGTGCCGGCCTCGAAACTGCTCATCCCCCTCTCCTACGCCTCGATATTCGGGGGCACCTGCACCCTCATCGGCACCAGCACGAACCTACTGGTCAGCGGTATCGGGCAAACCCGCGGCGAGCCGGAATTCGGCATGTTTGAAATCGCCTGGGTGGGCGTGCCGTTGCTCTTCGTCGGGGCCGTCTATCTCGTGCTGGTCTCGCGCAAACTGCTGCCGGAGCGGGAAACGCTCACCTCGATTCTGACCGAAGAGGAGCGAAGGGAATACATCGCCGAGGCGTTCGTGCAACCGGAGTCTCCCCTCATCGACCACACGCTGGAGGAAGTCGGCTTTTTCAAGACCCGCGGCCTCCGCCTGATCGAAGTGGTGCGCAGCGGCGTGGCGGTGGAGGGGAATTTGAAACAAGCCCGCCTGCGGCCCGGGGACCGCCTTATCCTGGCCTGCCGCCCGTCGGGCATCGCCCACGCCCGCAGCCTGGATGGTGTTGATTTCACGTCCGAAATGGGCCTGGGGCTTGAACAGATCGCCGCCCATGAGGGGTTGTTGGTCGAGGGCGTGCTGGGACCGAATTCCAGCGTGATCGGCAAAACCATACGGGAATTGAATTTCCGCCAGCGCTACCGCATGACCATTCTCGCCGTGCACCGCCGGGGGATCAACCTGCGCGACACCCTCGACAACCTGCGGCTGGAATTCGGCGACACCCTGCTGATGCTCGGCACCGAACAGGCCGTGCAGCACATCCGCAATTCGGAGGACATCCTCCTTCTCGACCGACCGGCGGTCAAAGCGGAGAAAAAGGGAAAGAAACTTCCGCTGGTACTCGCCACCATCGCGGCGGTGGTCGGCATCGCCACAACCACCGACGTTCCCATTGTCCTTACGGCCATGGTCGGGGTGGTCTTTTTGTTTCTGACCAACTGCCTGAAACCGCAGGAAGGTTACGCGTCGGTACAGTGGAATTTGATTTTTCTGATTTTTGGGATGCTGGCGTTTGGGTTGGCGATGGAGGAAACCGGCACCTCCGTCTATTTGGCAAAAATCATGACAGCGGGAGTTACCCATTTCGTGCCGGAACTATGGAAGCCGCTGGCCATGTTGGCTTGTGTTTACATTCTAACCACGATCCTGACCGAAATTCTCACCAACAACGCGGCGGCGGTGCTGCTGGCGGTGATCGCCTTCGGCATCGCGGAATCGCTGGGGGTGAGCGTGCGCCCCTTCTTGATCGCCATCGCCATCGCCGCCTCCGCCAGTTTC
>PXDN01000169.1 GCA_003566375.1 Opitutia bacterium | reverse complement strand
CTGTCGATGTAGACGATGCCTGCTTCCGGGCCTACATATATATCTGGCTCCACGTCTAGCTCGGGTGGAGCGTAGATGAAGTCGAGGTTTTGGATAGCGATGTTCTCGGAGTGTGCGACCAGAGCCATGGCATAGAGGTCAATGTGATGGTGTTCGGGGCCGAGGTCTGTTACCCTAGCGCGGGGCTGGCCGATAATGCTCAGGTTGCTTCTACCATCGACAAGGAAGCCGTCGTAGTCGCCCTCCAACACATGCACGGTGCTGCCGGCCACGCCGTCGATGCCGTCCTGGATGGTGGCGAAGGCGTTGTAGCCGAAGATATACCCGTTCGCCGGGGCTCCTTCTTCGAGGCCGTCCCATTCGTGGTTCACCCAGACCTCATCGGGCTTGGTGATCTCTACATGATCGTCGCCGGCAAAGTCATAAACATAGAACGGACCATCTCCCTCCACATAGTATCTGAGAAAATGCCCGTCGGTGTTAGGGAACGGATAGACCCCCGGGGCAGCAGAATCAGGCACCGTGACCCTGTATACCGCTGTGAACGAGGTGCCTGCAGGCTCAGGCCCGAACCAGGTGGTCTCTGCTTTGTTGTCATCAGCGGATGCAGCGTCTGCCTCTGGTGTGCACCACGCCGTGTCCACGCTCACATACCAGTCGGCGGGCGCCAGGTCGGTGAGCAGGATGGAGTTGAAAGCGTCAGCATCAGTGGTGAAAGTAACAGTCACCTCAAAGGTTTCTCCTGGGATCACCGTAGCGGGCAGGTGCCTGGTGACAACCGGCCCGTTATCGGCACTCACTGGATTTGCCGGGGCCAGGACAAAGAGAAGGCCTGCAGACATGACAATGAAAGAAGCAATCAGCAGACCCGACAAGCCGGTCCCGGCCAGCTTAGTGAGTTTTCTCGTGTTCATGTTTCTATACCTCCTTAACAAGGATAGACTTTCTCTAAATAGTATCACAATTATGACGTGTTACCAATAGTCTATCCTCAGTTCGAATACCAAACCTTCCACAATCCCGGCCTGAACTCGACCCTGTCAAGCCGGATCTGTCAGTTGAAATTCTCAGTAAACCCTTGTGTCAAGCCTGCCTCATTTCAGGCTGCCCTTCTTGCTGCTCTTACTCAGTCATTGCGAATCCCGATTTGTCTATTTCCAGCTTGTCGTTGCGAATCCCGATTTATCGGGATGTGGCAATCTCGGGATTGCTTCGTCGTCCCGACAGGTCGGGACTCCTCGCAATGACGGATTGCGGTTTGACCTTCATGCCCGGGCCAGGCACTTCCCGCTGCCCCTCGGCGAACCCATACTCCCTCCTCCTCTCAGGGAGGGTACAGGACCCTCCCCTACGTCTTCTGTAGGGTCGGCGCTTGTCTTCCAAACCCCCCCTGTTACTGCTCACTGGATACGGGAGGGGCGGTTCGCTCCGGGCTCTTCGCATAGGCATCATCTCCTTTTCTGTTTTGTTAGTGTCATCCCGATCTCGTCGGGATGACACTCATATATCATGAGACACTTGTGCATCTCACTCGCCAGTATTCAGTTGTTAATGCTCAAGCATCATGCCCGGGCGATTTTCTCCCGAACCGTGAATACATGCAAAACCGCAGGTTAGGCCAGAAGCCTACCTTCCTCTTTACTTTAAAACTATATTGACCGTTTTGTCAATAGGTCGCTTAGGAATTTGCCTGAGAACCCGCCGCCACGAGTAACCTGGCCCCCAACGTTCGCTCTCCCGCCAGGGGAGAGGAGAATAACGCGTGGTATCAGAATCTCGGTGCCAGCCCGGCCTGTTTGCATAGTTCGTTGGCGGTCAGTCTATCGAGTGAGCGGTGTCTCTTGACGGGTACCGTCCTGGGACCGTTAGTATAGATGGAGTGCTTCCTGCCTTCCCGAAGGAGGTAGAAGTCGTTTGCCTCAAGGTACTTGATGAGATCTCTCCGCTTGACCGACAAGCTAGGCCTCCACGAGCACTTGCTCCAGGAGGTCTCCACCGGGAGGGATTTCCTTGCCCTGTTGCTTGTATGCCTCCACCATTTCCCGCAGGGCATCTCTGAGCATACCGCGGCATTCCTCGATGGTCTTGCCCTCTGTGATCACCTCGGGCCACTCAACAAGCTGACCCATGTAGCCGGAGCTTGTCCTGGTGTATTTCGCCGTATAGCTTATCGTCACTGAGGCATCCCTCCTTGTCCGCTGTCAGGTACGAGATCAATTATAGCAGGTGTTGATCGGTGCAGAAAATGTGCTCGCCCGTGAGATTGCCGCGCAATGAACACGTGAGAGGGCGGGGACAGAGGCGCTGGGGGCTTCGCCCCCAGACCCCCGGGTACGGGGGGGCGCAAGCCCCGCCCCTACTGGATCCTTCGCGTCATTGCGAGCGCAGCGAAGCAATCCCGGTGTGCGGCGTGCTGTTGAGCTCCCTTCAATCTGTCATTCTGAACGGAGCTCGGCGGAGTGAAGAATCTCGAGATTCTTCGCCCCCGACAAGGCGGGGGACTCAGAATGACAAGGAAGGGACACGACTACGTCGGGACTCGCAAAGACTCGTGGGAGGGCACGACCCTGAAGGGTCGCACTACATTGGGTAAGAGGCGGGTAGGTGACTTGTGCAGTCCTCGGACTAGCGTAGCAGATCCCGAAACTCGTCAACAGGCAGTGCAGCCTGCCGCAATATGTTCCTCAAGGTTCCCGGGGGTATGACGTTGCTGCCGTGGAATGGACTACAACTCGTTGTCCTTCCCTGGTGTACGAACGGTGACTGCCTCTCGAGTGTGAGAAGGTGAATCCGGCTTTGAGCAGCGCTCCTTCTACCTGCCTTGCGGTGACTCTCGGCAATCTGGTCATAAGGCCACTTTGACCCTCTCCAAATACGGAGGAATGTCCTCCGGCAGAGGTTCACCGTGGGTTTTGAGGTCTTCCAGGTAGCAGAGTATGGCCTCTCTGATGTTGACCAGCGCTTCGTCTCTCGTGGCGCCGTAGCTGAAACAGCCGGGGAGTGCCGGCACCCGTGCGTTGTAGTAGCCCGTGAATTCAGCATCGGTCTCGGGCTCCAGTACTACTGTGTAGCTGTATTCTCTCTCTAATTTTGCCATTTGTGCTTCCTGTACCGGCTTGCAGGGCTGGTTGCAGTCTAGCACCGCTGATCTTTGATCGTCAACAGGAATCGCAGGGTGAGCCAGGTTGCAGTGGGGTCGCCAGGTTCCCCCTCTTAGGATAAGAGGGGCCAGGGGAGTTACGCGTTCATAACCCCCTGAAGTCCCCCTTATCTTAAGGGGGAGAAGGTGAAGGGGATTGCCACGTCCCGATTCCATCGGGACTCGCAATGACTACAATGGGGATATAGTCGGGACGCGCAAAGACTCGTGGGGGGCATGACCCTGAAGGGTCGCACTACATTTAGGTGAGAGGGAGTGAGGGCGAGCAGGGCATCCCGAAAACAGGACAAAATCCGGTTGCTGCGATAGAACGAATGTGCTACATTAGTGTCGGCTGCCCAATCCCCGGGTAGCCCCGTCCCGAGAAGTCGGGATGCCCGACGACCGAAACGAAGCGGGGAGGAATCCCGCCGCCCACCACGCTCCACCCTGAGGCGAGGCATTAGCTGTAAGGAATCGAGAGACAGCCATGGTAAGCAAGCTGGACTGGGACCTGTTGCCGGAGGAGTTCCCCTACGAGGACAGGGGTTGTGAGATGGCGCCGTCGTGTCTCAGTTGCCCGTTCCCCAGGTGCCTGGAGGATGAGCCATGGGGCAAGCAGAAGTTCTCGAAGCGGAGGCGCGCCGAGCGGATGGCGGAGTTGAGGAGGGAGGGGAAGAGCGCCTCAGAGATCGCCGGCATATTCAACGTTAGCGAGAGGACGGTGGGCAGGGCGCTGAAGCGGACCGCAGCCCCCGGAGCCTCTGTCAGATGCCGCAGTTGACCCGGAAGAATGCCACGGTGACGGTGAATACGAAGTTCAGATACAGGGAGATTATAAGATACACAAGGTAGAGGATGTTCCAGAGTAGCGGAAGCATGTTGCATTATAGACGGAGACGCCCCCGGGAGCAACATCGAGGTGTGAACCCCGATGAATCAGGACAATGAAGCATGACACCCTCGCCACGGGAGTGCCTCGTCGCGATTTCATCGGGACTCGCAACGCCCGCACCACGTCATTGCGAACGCAGTGAAGCAATCCGGTCGCATGGCAAGTGGGTGACATGATTTCCCCCTCTTAGGATAAGAGGGGCCAGGGGAGTTACGCGTTCATAACCCCCTGAAGTCCCCCTTATCTTAAGGGGGGGAACGGGAAGGGGATTGCCACGTCCCGACTTAGTCGGGACTCGCAATGACAGGAAGGGGGGATATAGTCGGGACTCGCAACGAGCCCACCACGTCATTACGAGCGCAGCGAAGCAATCCGGTCGCCTGGCAAGTGGGTGACATGATTTCCCCCTCTTAGGGTAAGAGGGGCCAGGGGAGTTACGGATTCATAACCCCCTGAAGTCCCCCTTATCTTAAGGGGGAGAACGGGAAGGGG